>JAFMSA010000257.1 GCA_017353855.1 Alphaproteobacteria bacterium | reverse complement strand
TTGTAGCGTTGTCGAGACGCTGGCTTGTTTTGCGGGCCTTCGATGTGCATTCATGACCCCGCGCCGTTGCCGGAATCCGGCGAGCGTCTCCTATTATAGGTAGCGCAATGCAGTCTCGTCTTTGGTTAAGTGCAGCGCTTGCGCCGGCGAGCGTTACCGGGGCGGCGGCATTCTCTGCCGCCGAGGTGTCGCAGGCGGCCGATCGGCCCGCACCTGCACCGGCGACGGGCGGTACAGCACCGCCCTTGTCGCCGCCGGACAATGTGGTCGTAGCGCGCATCGACGGCGCTGAACTCCACTTTTCGGATTTGCAAGCCGCTCAGCAGAGCCTCCCGCCCGAGGCTCGGCCACTTGACGAGATCTTGTCCGATCCTGGCGGACCGGCTCGTCGATGGCGCGTTCATCACCGAGGCCGGGCGTCAGGAACACGTCGACCAGGGCCCCAACCTGCAGCACCGGCTGAAGCGCTGCGAGAATCGGCCGACCCGGGAAGGGCCCTCAAGGGCACCGAGACCCGAGACCGTCCGAAGGCACGCTATCCGACCGTGGTCAAAGAGAAGGCCAACAGGAGGTGCATGCCCGGTGCATTCCGCTCAAAACCGAGGCCGCAGTGAAATCTGTCACTGCCGAACTCGACAAAGTCGCCGATTTCGCGGCGCTCGCCGAGGAATATTCGGCCGACCCAGCGCCGGCTCGAGGTGGCGGTCTCGGCTACTTCGGTCGTGACGATAGTGACGAGGTCCGCCGGGAGCTTACTCAGCTCGTCGCCCGTGATGCCGTCGATGCAAAAACTCAAGGAGCGGCGCAACGCCGCAAACGAGACTTACGGGCCCGACAGCAAACCACGGCCGACGGGACCCCGGTAGTTGCGCGATGACTCGTCGCGGGAGGCAATTTTCGCGACGGGCCGCCCCGGGACCGGGCGCCTGGGGAACAGAGCCCGCCAGCACGCGCACCGGTCCCCGAAATCTGGGCTACTGCCCGGATCTGCAGGTTCCGGGATTTTCTCTAAAGACATGCGCCGCGCATGTCCGACCTTTTGAGAGCTCAGCCGAACGCCGCCTTTCGATGGAAGCCATTAGCCCCGCACGACAGGAGGCGAACTTCGTCGCCGATTTCGCGCTGCGCCCGAGTGAGGGCGATGAGCGAAGGGCGGCAACCCGCCTTAATGCGGCACGGCCCATCTGCAAAGCTTCCCTTGGGCGAAGAATCTGCAGGCTCCCCGAGTCTCGGCCGGCATCGCTGCTGCGGGCGCGATGCACGATACAGGAGATCCTCTCAATCGGCGAGCTGGGCTCAGCCTTCGCCCGCGCCCTCGGCGTTGTCGCAGGCCGATTGCACGTCGAGCAGCGATGGTCCGTCTCGCGAGGCCGTTCGTGCATAGGCGGAGAGCAAGACAGCTGCCGCGCCGACCCCAGCCGTGCGGAAGTCCAATAGCGGTTAGTATGGCCCCCAACCCGATAAGGCAGGAAGAAATGACCATCGTTTCCCCCCTTGCGCCCGAGCGGCTCCCTGAGCTGAAGCCAATTCTCGGTGTGAGGCTCGCCACCGTCGCCTGCGGGATCCGCTACGCCGGTCGCGAGGATCTGATGCTTGCCGAATTGGCTCCCGGCAGCGCCATCGCCGGCGTCTTCACGAAATCGCAGACGGCAGGCCCGCCGGTGTTGTGGTGCCGCGACTGCCTGCCGGGCGGCAAGGTACGAGGCGTCATCGTCAATTCGGGTAATGCAAATGTGTTTACCGGCCGGGCAGGTAGGGACGTCGTCGAACAAACCGCGGCGACGGCGGCGCGACTGTTCGGATGCGATCCCAAAGAGATATTCATCTCGTCGACCGGCGTCATCGGCGAGCCGCCGCCGGGCCAGAAGATCGTCGAGGCACTGCCGAGGATGGTGCCGATGTTGTCGCCCGACGCCTGGGAGCCCGCCGCGCGGGCAATCATGACGACCGACACGTTTGCGAAGGTAGCCACCGCGACGGCAACGATCGGCGGTGTCGGGGTCCGGCTCAACGGCTTTGCCAAGGGTTCGGGCATGATAGCACCGGATATGGCGACGATGCTGGGCTATATCTTCACGGATGCGGCGTTGCCGGCTGCGGTGCTGCAGCCGCTTCTCGCGCAAGCCGCCGACCGCTCGTTCAATTGTCTCACGGTCGACGGCGATACCTCGACGAGCGACACCGTCCTGCTGTGCGCGACTCAGCAGTCCGCGCATCCTGTGATGGCGGATCCGGCCGACGGGCGGCTCGAGGGGTTTCGCCAAGCGCTCTATGCGGTGATGATCGATCTCGCCCAACAGATCGCCCGCGACGGCGAGGGTGCGCAAAAGTTCGTGACCATCGAGGTCACCGGCGCCGAGACGGCGCAGGCCGCGCGCCGTATCGCTCTGACGATCGGCAATTCGCCACTGGTCAAGACGGCGTTGTCTGCAGGCGACCCGAATTGGGGACGCATCGTCATGGCCGTCGGAAGGGCCGGGGAAAAGATCGATCCCGATCGCCTGTCGATATCGATCGGCGGCATCCGGATCACCGCGGAAGGCGGTCCGGTGCCGGGCTATGACGAGGGCCCCGTCGCCGAGTATATGAAGGGTCGCAATATCACGATCGCGGTTGGCGTCGGCACCGGCCGCGGCAGTGCTACGGTTTGGACCTGTGATCTGACCCACAGCTACATCGACATCAATGCCAGCTACCGCAGCTGAGCCGACCGTTAGACCGCCTCTCGTTCTGGTATCGGCGGTAGCGCTCGTCGATCCCGACGGGCGGGTGTTGCTCGCCCAGCGGCCCGCCGGAAAGTCGATGGCCGGTTTGTGGGAGTTCCCGGGCGGAAAGGTAAACACCGGAGAGACGCCGGAAATCGCGCTCATCCGCGAACTCGCCGAGGAACTCGGGATCGACGTTGCCGCGAGCTGCCTGGCGCCCTTTACGTTTGCTTCTTACTCCTATCCGGATTTCCACTTGCTGATGCCGCTTTATCTGTGCCGCAAGTGGTCGGGGATAGCGGTAGCGCGGGAGGGCCAGCGCTTGGCCTGGGTGCGACCCCGCCGGCTCAACGAGTACCCGATGCCGCCGGCGGACCAGCCGCTCGTGGCGATGCTGCGCGACCTCCTCTAACTCCGGTCGAAGCCGTCAGTGCCGGCGCCGCAGACCACGGCGCAGACCCGCTCCCCGGGCGCCGGCCGATAGCGGCCGGCAAGGAGTGCCGCCACGGCCGCGGCGCCGCTCAACTCGGCCGCTGTCCCGGTCTCGCGCCACAGCCAGCGCGCGGCCTCGCGCATCTGATCCTCCTCGACCAGCACAATCCGCTCTACGTTTTGCCTAATGAGGGTAAAGTTCAGCGGCTCGCTGCGGCGCGGCGCCAACGTGACCGCTGCGGTGCCGAGGCTTGCGAGCTCGACGAGGCGGCCCGCTGCGATGCTGTCATGCAGCGTCGGCGCGCCTTTGGGCTCCACCCCGATTATGCGGATGGCTGGCGAGAGCGCTTTGGCGGCGAGTGCAATGCCGGAAATCAGGCCGCCGCCACCGATCGCGACGAGCAGCGTGCCGACATCCGGGTCCTGCGCGAGGATCTCGAGCGCAACCGTACCCTGACCAGCGATCACCGCCGGATCGGCGAATGGATGGATATAGGCGAGCCCTTCGGCCTCGGCATGGTGTCGGGCCGCACGATTGCTATCGTCCCAGGCTTCCCCCGAGATCACGACCCGGGCACCCCAGGTATCGAGCTTGGCCACTTTGTCGGGGGCGACCGAGCGCGGCAGAAAGATCGTAGCAGGGGCTCCCGTCGCCCAGCCCGCATAAGCGACGGCGAGCCCGTGATTGCCGCCCGAGGCGGTGACGACGCCTCGCCGCAAGCGCTCGCCCGGAAAGCCGAGCGCTGCATTAATCGCGCCCCGCGCTTTGAACGAGCCGGCTACCTGCAGCGATTCGAGCTTCAGCGACAGGCCGCGCGCAAGTTCGCAATATTCCCGGGCAGGTGCCGCCGAGATGAGCGGCGTCTGTCGCACATATCCACGGATCCGCCGCGCGGCGGCACGGATTTCGTTCATTCCGGGGGGCTCGGTCACGGTGCCCAGCCGGTCAGAAAAAGGATCTCAAAAGTCGCCGGAATACGCCCATCCGCCAGCCCGAACCGTTCGGCATAAAGCGCCGCGGCGCGAGCGAGCGTCGCCCGCCGCATAGGCTCGCGGCGCCGAGCGGCAATCGCATTGGTTTCTCCCATACCGCGCAGGTCGCGCATGAGCGCGAGCGCGTCGGGATAGCTCACCGTGATCTTTTCTGCATCGGCGACCGGCATCACGAACCCGGTGCGCAACAGCAAGGCGGCGATATCGGCGAGGTCGGCGGCCGGCGATACACGAGGGCTCGCACCTCCCTCCTCGATCATCTCGGCATGGAGCAGCGCCGCGCGCAGCTCGACCAGGGTGCTGCCTCCGAACATTGCGGCGAGAAACAATCCCCCGGGCTTCAAAATCCGGCGCAGCTGAACCAACGCGCCGGGGAGGTCGCCGACCCAATGTAGCGAATTGACGCTCACCGCGAGATCGAAGCAGGCGGGGCGGAATGGCAGCAGTTCGGGATCCGCGGCCACGCGGATCCCGTCGAGCCGCGCCAGAAAGCCGAGGGAGGGATCGGTCCCGACGATGTATTCAACGCCCGGCCTGTGCGCCAGCGCGCCCGACAGCGCGCCGCTATGGGTTCCGAGATCGAGCACCGAGGGGAATTGCCGCTTAACATCGTCGAGGCGATCGATCAGTAGGGCGGCCACTTCCGCATGCAGGAAATCGACGCAAGCACCGCGTGCCGCGCGGTCGCGGTGCATCCGCCAGGCCCGGCGATCGAAGAGTTCGATCGAACTCACCTGTCGGGCGACCGGTCAGCGGGTGTGTCGTGATCGGGATGCTGATAGTTGGGTATGTCCGCCGTCCTTTCTTTACCGCCGCCGGAAGGCGGTGGCTTGTGAGTAAAGAGATGCGAGCATTGCTCTCCTAAGATAGGTCGGCTGACGGGCGGTCCGCCAGCCGCAGACATGCGGCCGCCGGCAAGGTATTTTCACGCCACACTGCGGGTCGCGTTGAGCTTCGTATCCGCACGCCGGCAGCGAAACGTCGATTGCGTCGGCCGGTTGCGCCGGTGCACATGACCGAATCGGGCAGAGCGCCGGCTGCCGCGGACCGACGGCAACGACGGTGACACCGGTCGTTTCGGCCTGATCTGCGAGGAAACCGCGAAGCTGCGCATAGATCCACGCGTGCCGCCGCCGGCCGCGCTGCCTGGTGCGCGTGCGGATGTCGGTCAGATTCTCGACCGCGATCCCTGTCCGCCGCCGCACTCGCGACCGTCTTCCTCGCAAGGACGTCGTCGCAGTCCTTCCGGATCCTTCTGGTTCTGCCCGACAGCTGTTTCAGGTGCCGCCCGGCCGGCTTCGTGGTTTTGGATTGGAATATGCGAGAAGCCGGGAATACCGCTGTTCGATCTCCTTCCACTGTTCCTTTCCGAGGAACTGCGCGTCGAATGTCATGGCCGGCCGGTTGATGCCGGGACCGCCGGATTCGGGCGGCGGGACATGCACAACCAGATGCAGCAGCCGCCCGGGCGGCGCCACAAATCGGCGCTCGCAGAGCCGGAAGCTTCGTCCGAGCCTGGCATGGACGTGCGGCCCGTTCAACGGGATCACCTGGATCACCCTCTTGCCAGCCCCGGGGTAGCGCGGCTTGCCGCTTTGCGCAGCGCCGTTCCCGCGCGGGCAGATCTTCGCGCCCCGGTAGGGTTGCAGAAGGCGACTGTTCCGGCTACGGCAGCCGGGCGCGCTGCTGGCGCACGCAATAGCGTCGGGTCCGTGCACCTGTTGTTGCGGCGGATTGGGTGGTTCGACGGCGTGCCCCGGTGCCACTCCGTCCGGACGCCACGCCGCGAGCGGAATGTTCACGGGCCTTCGCGGTCAACTCGGCGGCGCCAGCGTCTCGGTGCGGGTATTGAGCTTGGCGCGGGCGTTGCGGGGGAGGATAAGAGCGACAGCGCGCGTCGGGCTTGGCACGCCGGTGTTGCCGCCTTAATTGAAGAGCGCGCGCGCCCGCCGCGCGTTCCCCACTTGGAGTTTCCGCCGCAATGGCCGAGGTCGAACTTTATACGACGATGTTCTGTCCCTACTGCACGCGTGCCCGCACCCTCTTGGCGCGCAAGGGTATCGCCTACAGTGAGATCGACATCATCGAAGAGCCGGCCCGGCGCGACGAGATGATCCGGCGAGCCGGCGGCCGCACCTCTGTCCCGCAGATTTTTATAAACGGGGAGCACATCGGCGGTTCGGACGAGCTCGTGGCGCTTGAGCGGGCCGGCGAGC
>JAFMSA010000851.1 GCA_017353855.1 Alphaproteobacteria bacterium | reverse complement strand
ACCTTTTCACCGATATAGAGCATTGGCGCCTCGTCGCGCTCGCCTTCACCGATCACGACGGTGCCCTCGATCGCGAGGCTGTTCAACGCCTGCCGCATCGCGTCGACGGCTGCCTGATCGGCCGTTTTCTCG
Organism: Alphaproteobacteria bacterium; assembly: GCA_017353855.1. Lineage (GTDB taxonomy): Bacteria > Pseudomonadota > Alphaproteobacteria > ATCC43930 > CGMCC-115725 > AP-15. The sequence continues at coordinate 1,891 of JAFMSA010000851.1, read as the reverse complement.
TCTCCGCGGCCCATCCACCGCGAGGCAGACAGTGCCGCAGCTTCGGTGACCCGGACGGCCTCCAGCGCAAGATTGCGGTCCATCCTCGAGATCTCAGGCATCGCTTTCCTCCTGTTCTTGGGCACAGCCACCCCTAGAAATCCTCGATTCGAATCATTCGCGGCGGCTCGAGAACGGTGTCGAGCGCTGCGATCCTGTGAAGAGCCCGCCGCATCGCCGCCTCGAGCGTGACGTGCGTGGTCATGACGACCGGCACGGCCTCGCCAGGCGCACGGCCGCGCTGGATCATCGCTTCCATCGAAACCCGCTCGTCGCGCAGTGCCGCGGCCACATCGGCGATCACGCCCGGCTGATCGACCACCATCAGCCTGATGTAATAGGCGCCCTGGTGGCGGTCGATCGGCACCCCCGGGATCGTCCGCAGATTGGAGGTCGGCACCCCGAAGGGCGGCACGTCGCGGCCTGCGGCGATGTCGACAAGATCGGCAGCCACCGCCGATGCCGTCGGCAAAGCGCCCGCGCCGCGTCCTTCCATGACCATTCGGCCAACGAAGTCGCCTTCGGCTACGACGGCATTGTAGACACCCTCGACCGCGGCAATCGGGGTCACGCGCGGCACCATGCAGGGGTGGACGCGCTGCTCGAGCCCCTCCTCGGTCAGCCGCGCGATCCCGAGCAGCTTGATCCGGTAGCCGAGTTCTTCGGCGAAGTCGACATCGACCCGCGAGACGTGCCGGATCCCCTCGGCATAGACCCCGTCGAGATCCACAGGGCGGCCGAAGCCGACGCTCGCTAAAATGGCGAGCTTGTGCGCCGCATCGATACCGTCGATATCGAAACTCGGATCCGCCTCGGCGTAGCCGAGCCTTTGTGCTTCGGCCAGCACTTCGGCAAATTCGTGCGCAGTTTCCCGCATCGTGGTCAGGATGTAGTTCGAGGTTCCGTTCAGAATGCCGTAAAGGCGCTGCAGCCGGTTGCCGGCCAGACCTTCTCGCAGGCCTTTAACGATCGGGATCCCGCCGGCGACCGACGACTCGAAAGAGAGGACAACGTGGTTTTCCTCGGCCTGCGTCGCGAGCCGCGTCCCGTGATGCGCCATCAGTGCCTTATTGGCCGTGACGACATGCTTGCGGTGCTCGAGCGCGGTTTCGACCACGAGCCGCGCGATCCCTTCGGATCCGCCGATCAATTCGACCACGACGTCGATCTCCGGGTCCGCCGCCATTGCAGCGGCGTCTTCGTACCAGCGCACCGCGGAGAGGTCGATACCGCGATCGCGCCGACGCTCGCGCGCCGAAACCGCCGCAACGACGATCCTGCGGCCGGCGCGCTGCGCCAACAATTCGGCCTGGCGCTCGAGCAACTGCAGCGTGCCGGCACCCACCGTCCCGAGCCCGGCGACGGCGATCTTCAGCGGGAGTCTCACGACAGTGACCTTAATCCGGTGTGCGAGAGCAAGTGCTGCGCGGGCTGTGCAACCGGGTTCCTTGTAGCGCCCGGCCGGCAATTTTTCGATAGCTTTCCCGCCTTGACCCCAGCCGACGGGCTCTAATGCTCGAACAGGATCTCGGCGCGGCCTTCGCCTTGGTTAGCACCCGCCGGCGCTGCCTCCGCCTGAATTTTGTCGGAGGGTATCCCCTCCTGCGTCAAAGCGGCAGCAACGGCCTGAGCGCGGTCGAGAGCTGTGCGGTAGCTGTTCAACTTCTCCACAGCCCCTGCTCCGCCACCGGCGTAGCCCACGATCCGAACTTTCCCGGGGTTGTGTTGATACAGCGGCAGGACGGCGTCGAGCGCCTTCCGGTCGTTGTCGGTCAGGCTTGTGGAATCGCCGCCGAATTTGACCGCGGCGACGGGCGTCACCGCCGGGACGGACGGTTTCGCGACCGTTTTG
>JAFMSA010000256.1 GCA_017353855.1 Alphaproteobacteria bacterium | reverse complement strand
CGGGCGTCAGCGGTTCGTCATGGCTGCCGTCGAATGCCTTGGTTGTCGGCGTGATGATCGTCGACGGCAGCCGTTGATTTTCGCGCAGACTGTCGGGAAGGCGCACACCATAAAGCTCCCGCCGGCCGGCCTTGTACATCGGCCAGATCGACGTCGCGGTGGTCCCCGTCAGGTAGTCCCGGACGACCACCTCGACCGGCAGGATCGCCAGTCTCTGAGAGAGCAGAACGTTGGGGTCCGGATACTCGATGACGTGGTTGGGGCAGAGGTCCGCGGTTGCATCGAACCAGAACCGCGCCAGCTGTGTCAGGACCTGCCCTTTGCACGGAACCGCGGTCACGATCCGGTCGAAGGCACTCAGCCGGTCTGTGGCTATGATGAGCCGACGGCCGTCCGGGAGATCGTAATTGTCGCGGACCTTGCCGCGGTAATAGTTCGGGAGTTCCGGGATCGCGGCATCCCGCAACACGTTGCCCAAATAGGGCCTGAGCGCCTCCCACTTCGGCAAGTCGGCTGCCGTCTGCTGCTAGGAGTGGCCGCCATGCCCGCCCCAGCCGGCATGGTTCCAGCCCCCATGAGCCCAACCGCGGTGACCAAGGGCCCAACCGTGGTGCCGGCCCCCGCCCCACCAGCCCCCGGACGGGAGACTGTAAGAATAAGGGGAGTACGGATAATAAGGATAGGCCGCGTAGGCTGCAGGGTAATAATATTGCGCCGCGGCCGCACGTCCCGTCACCACGCCGGCCACCGCCACCGTCGCGAGCGCCGCCGCACTCAACGCGATGCGTCGGAACCGGCTTTGCTCGCGGCGAACGAACATGCTTACCTCCGATTTGGCAGGGCCCAGTGCCCGATGCCCGACGTGCTATATGGCAACGACATTCCGAGCGGCAACAGGCCGGCGAAGCTCGCACAATGGCGGCATCCGGAGGTGGACAGGCAATGGGATCGCAGGTGACGGGCAACCCGAAAGCCGCGTTGCGGAACAGGCCTCAGGGCCCTCCCTTGGTACGCGTGATCGCGATGCCGGCCGATGCAAATCCGAGCGGTGATATTTTCGGCGGCTGGCTGCTCTCGCAAATGGATCTCGCGGGCGGCAGCCTGGCAGCGCAGCGCGCCCGCGGCCGATGCGCGACAGTGGCGGTGAACGCGATGGTCTTTCACGAGCCGGTATTTGTCGGCGACGAGGTGAGCTGCTATGGGGCGCTGATGAAAACCGGGCGGAGCTCAATGACGGTGCGCATCGAGGCGTGGCGGCGCCACCTCCCTTCCGACGAGGTGCGCAAGGTGACCGAGGCGATTTTTACCTATGTCGCGATCGGTGAGAACCGGCGTCCGCGGCCGCTGCCGCCAATTCCCGGCTCGTAGGCGGGACGGCTCGAGTTCCCGCCACGCCATGCGGCAAACCCGGCACACGAAGGCGACATCGGGCGGGAATTTGGTGCGGGCAGTCGGAATCGAACCGACACTCCCGAAGGAACGGGTTTTTGAGACCCGCGCGTCTACCAGTTCCGCCATGCCCGCACGGGAATAGCTATAGCCCTTGCCGTTGGCGTCCGCCAATAGGTGTGCCCGCAACAGGAGAAAAATCATGGCCGGCCGGATCAACCGAGCGATCGAGCTTCTGCAGCAGGATCAGGCAATCTATTACACCGGCGGCCACAGCGGCCACGTGATGAGCTTCGCGCAAGGCTGCGAGGATGCTCATATCTGGGCCGATTACATCAATGTCGGCATGGAGCATGGCGCGTTCGACATGGCGGGGCTGGCCGAATATATGCGCGGCTTGGTGGATGGCGGGCCGACGCGATCGGGGCACCGCACGCCGACGGTCGTCGTCGAGGCGCCGGTCAATGGCACCGACGATGCAAATGTCCGGTTTAATGCGTGGCAATTCCGCCAGATCCTGGGGCGCGGCGCGCATGGCGTGCTGTTGTGTCAGGCCGAGTCCGCGGCGGCAGTTCGGGCCTTTGTCGAATCCTGCCGCTATCCGCATCAAACGGCCGGCGTCGACCGTGCGCTCGCCTCGCCGAATGAGCGGATGCGCGGGGCCGCTGCCGTTCCCGGAGAGGGAAAGCTGGGCCTCGGCACGCGCGGTCGCGGCTCCGAATCGACCGCCGCTCCGATATGGGGGCTTTCACCGGAGGAATATCTCGAGCGCTGCGATCCGTGGCCGCTCAACCCGAAAGGCGAGCTGCTGCTGGGGGTCAAGCTCGAGAGCCCGGAAGGCATCGCCAATTGTGAGACGATCCTTGCCGTGCCCGGCCTCGGTTTCGCCGAATTGGGACCCGGCGATCTGGGCCTCGCCCTCGGCTATCTGGCGGTGCCCCGCGAGCCTTACCCGCCCGAGATGAGGCAGGCGCGCGAGCGCGTTTTTGCGGCGTGCCGCAAGAACGGTGTCCCGTTTCTCGAGACTTGCGGACCCGAGAACATCATCGCCAAGCTCGATGAGGGCGTGCGGGTCATCGCCGGCCATCGCGAAGAGACGGCGAGTATCGGCCGCGCTCATCAGAAGCGCACCATGCCGGTTTAGGCTTCCCGTCACTTGCCGGTGAGCGGCTGTCTATTCTGCTGCCTGCTGCTGCAGAACCTCGAAGGGGCGGCCGAGCCTGTCAGCGATCGTGAGGATGGCGGCGCTGACGGCTTCAAGACCGTAAGGGCCGTCGCCGGTGCTATGCAGGTGTTGATAGATTTCGGCCTGCGCATAGCGCCGCACCCCTGCCGGGAGGCCCGGCAGCCAGTCCGCGATCCGCTGCGCTGCGAGCCCGTGCACTCGTTCCCATTCCTCGCGTGCCGGCCCGAAATCGAACGCGTGCTGCTGCGGCCGTGCCTTACCGATGCGGCTACGCCGCGCCGCCGTCGCGGCCGCGTCGGCGGCGCCATCCACGAGGACGACACCGTAGATGTCGTGCGCCCGCGATGGCGAGACCAGACCGGCGGCAACGTCGTTCTCCACCATCGCCGGGTCGCGCTCGAGCGGATCACCAAACCCGCCGCCGCCGCCACCCCACAATCGGATCACCTCGCCGAGCTCTGCGCGGTAAACCGTGTGCTTGCCGATTTCGTGCGCCGCTTGACCGCGGCGGGATGCGATGCACCCGCTGGTGGCGCCGGCGCCACCTCCGCCCGCACCCCACGAGCTGAAATGATGCCGGTCCTTGCCGCGCATCACGACGACGGCGCTCGGGTGGCGTATTTCGAGTTCGTATTCGACGCCAAATCCGCCGCGGAACCTGCCGGGCCCCTCGCTGTCGGGGATCAGACCGAACCGATGGACGACGACCGGCGCCTCGGCTTCGAGGATCTCGACCGGCACGTTACGCAGAAACGCGACGCTCATTTCCGCGCCCGAGATCCCGTCGAGCCGGGAGCTGGCGCCGGAGCCACCGGACACCGGATTGGCGACGACCACACGGCCGGCACCGCCCAGCTCCGAAGTCGATACATAAGTGACCACGAGGGCACCTGAGCCGCCGACCGGAGCCTCTCCGGGCGTCGCGCGGTTCAATGCGCCGAGAACGAGGTCATGCACACGCATCGCCGTCGTAAAACGCATTCCGCATGCAGCGGGGAAGGCGGCGTTGACGACCGACGCATCGGGCAACACCAGATCTATGCAGCGCAGGATGCCGGCATTGATATGGATCGCTTCCGAGCGGGTGACGACGTAATTCACCAACGCCATCGCCAGGAATGGATGGTGCGGCATCGAACCGGTCGGCAGATTGAGTGCGGCCCGGACCTGCGGATCGGAGCCGGTGTAGTCGAGTTCGATCGTGCCGTCCCCGCGGGCCGTTAACATGACCGCCAGGCGTACCGGAACATCGCTGACGTAATCGTCCTCGAAATACTCGGTGAAGCGATATTCGCCGCGGGGAATTTGTGCCAGGACCTGGCGGGTCAGTCGCTCGGTGCGCTCAAGCGTATTGTACATCGCCCGTTCGACCTCGTCCCGGCCGTAGCGCTCGCCAAGCCGGCAGAGACGTTGCTCGGCCTTGGTGAGAGCGGCAACGCACGCCGTGATGTCGCCCCAGTTGAGCGATGGAATGCGGCAATTATCGGCGAAGATGTTCCAGACATCTTCGTTAAGCCTGCCGCGGCGGAACAGCTTGACCGGCCGCAGCCGCAGCCCCTCCTGGAACACCTCCGAATTCTGCATGTCGATGCTGCCCGGCGCATAGCCGCCGACATCGGTGCAGTGGATAAAACACCAGGCAAAGCACAGCAGCTCGCCATCCGAGAAAACCGGCCGGAACAGGTAGATGTCGTTGAGATGCATCACCATTCCGTTAGTGGAATACGGGTCGTTGGTGATCAGCACATCGCCGGGGTCCCAGACCGGCATCGCGCGCGTGCCCGCATGCATCGCAACGCCCATCAGCGGTGTTGCCCCACTGCCGTAGGGGTAGGCGAACATTTCCCCGTCCGGCGTGACGAGGGCTACCCCGAAATCCTGGGTTTCCTTGACAAAGGTCGTGTGCGATGAGCGCAGCACAACCCACGCCATCTCGTCGACGATGGCTTTGAACAGATTGGCAAAAACCTCGACACTGACGGCATCATGCCGGGCGGCGGTTGCTCTCCGCATCCTTACCCCTTTCGTTCCAGCACGAGCGCGCCTGACGCGACGGTGCGCGCCTCCCAGCCCTCGGGGATCAAGCTCGTCGTATCCATCTGATTGACGATCGCCGGGCCCGATATTCTTTGATCGGGGCCAAGCTCAGAGCGCTCATAAACAGCCGTAGAGAATTCGCAGCCCGAAAGCCGGATCATCCGCACCGCGCCCGTCCCGCCGCGGCGTACGTCGCGGACTGGAAGCATGCGCGGCTTCGGGGTCGCACCGACGATGTGAGCCCGCAGCTCTTTGAGCCAGACCTCGGCCTCGTCGTTGGCATGCCCGTAGGTCTTGCGATGCGCCGCGTGAAAGGCGCGGCGCAGCCGATCGAGATCGGCCCCCAGCAGCCAGCGCTCGGCGAGCGGCACATTCACGTCGTAGCCCTGGCCGTCATAGCGCATATCCGCCGCGATTTCGATCCTGGCGTCGGTTACCGGGAGCGAGGCCGTCTGCTGCACCAGCCATTCCCGCGCGCGCGTCTGAAGCACCCGGCAGGCATCGGCGAGTGCCGCCGCGGAAATCGCGTCGAGGCGCTCGTAGATGGGTTGCACGAGATCGCCTTGGAGGTCCGCACGGGCCGCTCCGAGTGCGCTGAGGGCGCCGGGAAACGGGGGTATAAGGACGGTATCGATCGCTATTTCCTCGGCCAGAAGCGCGCCGAGCAGCGGCCCGGCCCCTCCGAATGCGACCATGCGGAATTGCGGGGCATCGACGCCGCGCCGCGCGAGGACATTCGAGGCCTCGGCAGTCATCAGCGCGGTGGCGACGCGGATTGCGCCGTCAGCGAGTTCTTCGACTGACCAACCCAGTTTTGCGGCGAGCGCACCAAGCGCCTGACGTGCCGGTTCCATCTCCAATGCAAGCTTGCCACCCAGGCGCTGGCCCGCAGTTAACAAGCCGGCGATCAAAAAGGCGTCGGTCAGCGCCGGGATCCGTGAGCCGCTTCCATAGCATGCCGGTCCCGGATCAGCGCCGACACTCCTAGGACCGACCTTCAATGAGCCGGCCTCGTCGAGCCAGATGATCGATCCGCCGCCGGCGCCGATGCTGGAAACGGCGATCGTCGGAAGCAGCAGCGGAAACTCGGCGATATGTTCCTCGCTGCTGAGAACCGGCCGACCGCCGCGGACCACCCCGATATCAGCGCTCGTGCCGCCGATATCGAGAGTCATCAAATCGGCCGTTTCCCATCCCGCATCCTGCGCCGCCACGGCTGCGCCGGCGACCCCGGCAGCAGGCCCCGAGAGCAGCGCGACAACGGGACGCTGACGCATCGATTGAGCGAGTTCGGCACCGCCGTTCGACCGCGCGATGCGCACCGGGGTCGTGATCGACCGCTCTTCCAGCCCGGTCTCCAGACGATCGAGGTAGGACTCCACGATCGGACGGACGGCGGCATTGATCGCCGTCAGCACGCCGCGCTCGTATTCACGGGCCTGCGGCCAGATCTCGCTGGAGAGTTCGAGCCGCAAGTCGAGGCCGCTTCTCTCGACGATCCCGCGCGCCGCGCGCTCATGCGCGGGATTGCGATAACTGTGCAAAAACGTGACGACAGCGATCTCAACTCCGTGCGCGCGCAGATCGCGCGCCGCTGCGAGGACGTCCTGTTCAGAAAGGGGCTCGATTTCGCCGCCATCGGCAGCGACGCGGCCTCGCACCTCGCGAACCAGCGCGCGGCTCACCAAAGGCACCGCCCGGCGGGAGTCGAAGCGCATCGGGTGCGGTATCGCCAATCTTT
>JAFMSA010000850.1 GCA_017353855.1 Alphaproteobacteria bacterium | reverse complement strand
GGGAGGGGCCCCGCCGGGCACCGGCATCACGTGACCGCATTCCGCATAGACCAGGCGTCAGGCGCGCTGATCCCGCATGGCGATCCGATCCCGCTGCCTGCGCGACCGATCCACATGACGACCGACATTCCATCGGAACACCTGCTGGTTGCCTTCAGTGAGCCGAGTGCGATCAGGATTTACCGCATTAATCAAGATGCAACTCCGGGGGAAGAAGTCGCTCAGGCAGGTCCAATCGATGCCGGGATTTACACGCACCAAGTGCGGGTTAGTCCTGACAACAGCCTCGCGATCCTCGTGACGCGCGGCCATGACGCGGCCGAGGGTAGAGCCGAGGAGCCCGGTGCTCTTAAGGTTTTCAGCTACCGAAGCGGATTGCTGACGAACGAAAGATCGGTAGCGCCCAACTTCGGATTCGGCTTCGGGCCTCGCCATCTCGATTTTCATCCGACGCGGCCGTGGATATACGTTTCGCTCGAGCGCCAGAATAAACTCGATATGTTCGAGATTAGCGGGCAGACCCTTTCGGCCGGCCCGGTGTTCCGCAAGGAGACGCTTGCCGAGCCGCACAACCTCCGGGGCCGGCAGATCGCCGGCACCGTCCACGTTCACCCGAGCGGCCGATTTGTTTACGCCGTTAATCGTGCCTCCTCTACTACTCGGGTGGAGGGCAACACGATCTTCGCCGGCGGCGAGAACACATTTGCCGTCTACGAGATCGATGCAACGACCGGCGAGCCGGTCCCGATCCAATACATTGATACCGGCGGCATTCACTGCCGGACGTTTCACATCGATCCCAGCGGGCGCCTTCTGGTTGCCGCACACATCATGGCGCTGCCGCTCAGAGAGGGAGCGGCAATTCGTACCGTTCCGGCGAGTCTCGCGGTGTTCCGGATAAATGATCACGGCACGCTCGATTTTGTTCGCAAATACGACGTCGATGTCGGCGACAAGACGATGTTTTGGATGGGCATGGTACCGCTGACGGCGTGAACTTTACCGCCGTTGCGTCAAACGGCTCGAGCGGAGTGGCTCGCGGTTTGAGGTCCTGTGTCTCGTCTTGCTTCTGCGGTTAACGTCCCTTTCGCGGGCCGATAAGGCTGTCTGCCGGGCGTGTCCCGCCGGTGCGGAGCCTTCGTCCTATTGTGGGGCTTCGCCGGGCCGTCCGCGCTGGCGATGATCGTCTCGATCCGACCAGGGCCGAGAAGGAGCCGATTCGGCCTGGCTGCAGGGGTTCGCGAAGACCGCGGTGGCGGGTGTTGCACGGTCAGTTTCGGGAACGGAGAGAAATTTGTGACCCGACCACGAACGCGCCACCGGCAGGCCATTACCTTCACCGCAGGCGGCATTGATTGATAACCAGGAAATCCGCATAGTGGCCGCACCATCGGTCAAGCGCGTTGCGGCCTCCGGCCCCCCGCTGGCGCGGTCTGGATGGAACCGCAAGTCCCCTGCCGGAGGCCTTGCTGCGATAGTGCATCGTTCCACGGGTCGGTTTATTCGTGCGGCCGCGCGTCGTGCGGCTGCTGCTTGGGTCCGAAGTGGCGCCCAGGATCAGCGACAAACTACGCACTCCTCGCCCATGTGAGCCGTACCGGGGCTGCTATTTGCGTTTGCGGCCGGCCCGGGAACGGTCGTCGACCCCGCACCTGGCAGCTGCCGCCACGGGCACGGCAGCGATCCTGCTGTCCCGGCTGCTGGTCGGGGTTTTGCCGTTCTGGGAGATGTTTCGCCGCAGGCCGGCGGTGCAATCGGGACAGGGTGCCGGCAACCCCCGCCGCGGCCTCCGCCGGCCGGTGCGGGCGCAGATGTGGCGATCCGCACTCTCGCGATTCTGGCGGCGTTTTCGGCAGCGCCGGCCTGGCCGCTCGTGATATCCTGCGATGCCGCGAACGTGGTCGCAGGAGTCCGGGTGTTGAATGTTTAGAGCGGCGCTGTGGCTATGCGTTCTCATGCTCGGACTGCCGAGCGCGCACGCCGCTCAGACGGTATTCCTCGAAGAGCTGACGTGGACCGAATTGC
>JAFMSA010000849.1 GCA_017353855.1 Alphaproteobacteria bacterium | reverse complement strand
GAAACATCACCGTCTGACTTGAAAAGAGGCAACAGTCGGTCCGGCAGCATCCTATCGCGGCCGGCAGAGCCAGCGAGGCGTCGAACCAAACCAACCACCACACGCACCTTATAACTGATTCACCCGAGGATATTCCGGCCTCGCCTGCTCTGTGCACCGCAAGGATCCTTCGGATCGCACGATCCAGGAGGTCACGATGGCGGAAGTTCTTCCTCTCGGTCGGCCCGCCGCTGGCGCCGGCTTTGCGCTTGGCCGTAAGCTTGACAGCATCCCATTCAGCGCCTATCACGTGTCGATCATCACTGTGCTGGCCCTCGTCGGCTTTATTGAGGGCTATGATCTGGTGATGACTGGCTCGCTGTTGGTGCTGGCGAAGGCGCCGCTGCGGCTGACCGACACTGATATCCGCTGGCTCGCAGTCGGTCCGACTTTCATGCTATGCTTTGGCGGCTTTTTGTCCTCGGCGGTCTCTGACCATTGGAGCCGCAAGACGATTATGCTTATCGGCGTGATTGCCACGACATTTTTCACGCTATTGATCCCGCTGGTGCAAAATGCCGAGCAACTGATCATCGTGCGGCTGCTGACCGGTATCGGCGCGGGTGGTGCCGTCTCGGCGGCCTTCCCGATCGCCGCCGAATTGATGCCCGCACAGCACCGTCGCACTTATGGCGCGGCCTATGAGATGGCGCTGGCCGCTTCGTTCACTGTGGTGCCGTTTATTGGGGGCCTGCTCGCCGGCAATGAGCACGCCTTCCGTTTTCTTGCTTTGCCGGGCGGGCTGGCGATCACCGTCGTGCCCGTCCTGGTTTATTTTGTGCTCCCTGAAAGCCCGCGCTGGTACTTGCGCAAAGGGCGGGCTCACACCGCTGTCGACATCGTCAATCTTATCATCCGCCGTGCCGGCAACCGCGTGCCGCCACTGGGCCTGGAGGAACTCGGCGACCATCAGCAGGCCACGCGAGAGCAGCTCCCCCCGTATTGGGCGCTTTTCGCCACGGGTCAGCTGCGCTGGACGACGGTTGGCATCTTGAGCGGCGTCTGTGCCGGCACCGCCTATTTTTTGATTTCGGTGCTATTGCCGAAGGCACTGAACGACCAGGGGTTCGCGGTCAACGCGAGCTTGGCACTGACCTCGATCGTATATGCGGCGAGTTTCTTCGGGAAAGGTTTCACCGGATTCTTGATGGAAATCATCGGACGGCGTTGGACGATCGCGTATGCGCTCACCGGATCGCTGCCAGGCCTTGCGCTGATGCTCCTGGCGCACCGGGCGGGTCACCTTGCGGGCGTGACGATGGCGGCGGGAGGGCTGATCATCGGCTTCACCGTACTATCGGCCTTCACCGCCACGCGTGTCTATCTGTCGGAGCAGTTCCCAACGGCGTTGCGCGGGCGTGGGCATATCTTCGGCGAGTCATTTGGCCGACTCTTCGCCGGCGGCCTTGCGCCGTTTTTGATGGAACCGCACACCGGTTCGGCGACAATTTTCTTCGGCACGATTTTCGTCGTCGTGGCAGTCGGCGCCTTCATCCCGTTGGTCTTCGGCCGTGAAACCGTTGGTCAGCTCGAAGCAGTGACTGAGACGGAGGCCGCGTCGGCACCGGCCTGATCTATCGCCGCAGGCCCTGTCTCATGTCGTTCTAAACGGTTTTTGCGCATGGAGATCGGCTTCGGGGCACGGATCGCGATAGGGGGACACCTCGCAGTGCCACCCCTCCCACGCCACCGGGCATACGGTGCGTACCTCGGCGGTTCGACCCGGCTAAGCTCCGGCAGAAACATAGAGACGGGGGAGACCGAGAGAGCCGAAGAAGCGGTTGCGCAGTGCTTGTTGAACCGCCGGACGTCCGGACATGCGCCAGAACCCCGTCGGCGAACCGGCCGCGACCGCTGCATTGAGCTTTGATACGCCAAGGCGCAGCTCTTTGAAGCGATTGGGCCCATTCTGCCACTGCCGCCAACGGTACAAGCGTAACCTCCGTCGGATCCACTTCCAGGATTGTGAGCACACGCGGGGTCTGGC
>JAFMSA010000848.1 GCA_017353855.1 Alphaproteobacteria bacterium | reverse complement strand
GGAAGGGCGAGTGTGACGCCGTCAAGGGCCATGGCCTTGCCGTAACGCTGTGTGACGTCCGCTAGCCGCGCGATCGCGTTATCTTCGGTCATGGCGGGACCGCGATCGAGACACTCGGCGGTAGGCTCGGCTGCAGATTGGGCGGCCAGGCGCCGGAAGGATCAGTGCGCACATAGGCGACCCCCGGCAGCCCGCTTCTGACGATCGCCTCGCGGCCCTTGAGCCGCGCCGGGTCAATCCGCACCCGGATGCGGAACATCAGCTTGTCGCGCTCTTGCTTGGTTTCGACGGTTTTCGGGGTGAACTGCGCCTGAGCAGCGATAAATACGACCTTGGCCGGAATGACGCGGTCGGGATAGGCGTCGAGCACGATGCGGGCGTCAGATCCGATCCTGATCCTGCCGGCCTCTGCGGTCGGCAGGTAAATATCCATGTAGACATAGGAGGCGTCGAGCATCGTAAAGACCTTGCCACCCGCCGGCAGCACTTCACGGACATTGGCCACGCGGTATTCGATCGGTCCATCGCGCGGCGCGATGAGGGTGTTGTCGAGGATGTAGACGCGATAGAGCTCGACATCGTGCGTGGCGGCGTCGAGTGCGTGCTGGGCCTCGGCAACCTTTTGGGTCGCCGCATTTTCCGCAGCGGCGGCGGCGTTCATCTGTTGCCGCCGCTGGTCCAGCAGTTCCACGGTGGCAAAGCCCTTCACCACGAGCGCGCCGGTGCGGTCGAGCTCCTGCTGAGCAAGCTTGACCTGGGTCTGCTGTTGCACGAGGTTGGCCTTTGCCTCCTCGAAAGCACGCTGCGCCTGACTTACCAGAGCCTCGGACTTTTTCAGCGATGCGCGGATATCTCGCGTGTCCATCATTGCGACCACTTGACCGGCCTGCACCAAATCGCCCTCATCGACGAAGAGGCTCGCGACGCGGCCCGCAAACTTGGTATCGATGTCAATCGAGTCGGCCTCCAGTCGGCCATTTCCATAGGCGATGCCGGGAGGCAGCTGCATTTGGTGGTGCCGCCACCACACCCAACCGAGACCCGCGCCGGCACCCACGATCAGCAGCACAGCTATTAGCGCGATGCGCGGTCTCCACCGCCGCTGCCGCCTCGGCGCCTGTTCGATGACGGCCGGAAGACCGCCGCGCTGCTCGTGTGGCGGGACAGCCGACCCGGTCGCCGGCGCCGGGCGTTCCTCGGCCCAGGTCGGGCGCGTCTTCCGTTCGGACATCAGGAATTGGAGCGCCCTGGGCGCTCCTGCTCGCTCAAGCCGCGAGTTTGACCAGATCGGTGTGGCCCGACCCCTGACGGCAATCGAGAACGGCGTCGGTTTCCGGCGTCGTCCGGAACAGCGCTGTTCGCTCCAACTGGTTTGCCGGATACGGCGCGACGCAGAGGAATCTTCAAAACCTGATCCGGCACACGCCGGCTGTCGTTACCTGCGGATAGCCGTCTTCGTGAAGCGTCGCGATCGTCAGTCGTTCGCTTCGTCGAGGAGAGAGATGACTGTTTCGTCAGCTGCAAGTCCATTTTACCAGGCCTTCGGCCCGGGTGATTCCCGGTTGCCGTATGGCTAGAGATCCTTGTTTCCCAGGTCGGCGATAGCTGCACCTCAGCCGAGGCCGCCACTCGGACGACGGCCTGGCAACAAGCGTTTCTGCTTAAATAAAAGAGTTGATCCGATGGTGGCCTCAGCACGAAGTGCGCAGTCGTCAGTCGCGGTTCGACTAAAGAGCAGCAATCAGCAACCCGCCTTGACCTGGATCAACGAGCAGTGAGCACGACGCCTCGACGGGCGGTCTTGACCAAATGTGCCCCCGAGAGGCTGCTGGAGATTTCTCTCCCGATATCGGAGCTGGGCGAGAGAAGCGCCGCCATTGCGATCCGTCCCGGAACGAACGTTGCCGGACGTGCCGCTGCGCTCGCTCGCGCTGGTGAGACTTTGAGAAAGGCCGCCCTGGCCGAGACGGAGATGGTGAAGCCGTTTCGTCCGAAAGTGCGCGATATGAGCGAGCGCCATCCGGCT
>JAFMSA010000255.1 GCA_017353855.1 Alphaproteobacteria bacterium | reverse complement strand
GTTTCCGGGATGCCCCTCAGAATCCCCGGGCTTTGGCCGTGGGGAGGTTCAGCGCAAAAGCGTGATGCGCCTGCCTCCGCGCAATGCGATGTCGCCCGAACGCGACATCCGGGTCGGTGCCACGCGTCCTTCGGGGCGGCCGCTTTCACGGCATCCTCAGGGCGGGAAGCCGCTTCGGCCCACCCCACTCTGGGGAACGTGCGGAGAGGGTGCGCCTCGAAGGAGGCCAAGAGCCTGCGGAGCCCTGCGCTTAAATTCTAGCCCAGGCTCCGCGCTCCTCCGACGACCTCGCATGCGGTGTTTCAGTTCAGCCGAGGGGCCGGGCGGCCGCGCGTTTACCCGCCGCTGCCCGACGTGATCATCGGCGCCATCTGAGCGCTTTCCCAGGGGAAATAAATCCAGGTGTCCTGGCTCACGCGGGTGACGTAAGTATCGAGGAGCGGCTGGCCGAGCGGCTTCGCGTAAATGGCGGCGAAATGGGCTTTCGGCATCAATTTGCGCAAAGTTCCGAGGGTGCGGCCTGTATCGGCGAGATCGTCCACGACCAGCCAGCCGCCGCCGTCGCCGACACGCATCGACGGTGGCTTGATGACGGTGGTCTCTGACGCCGGCCGCGGATTGTAATCATCCGGTTCGTAGGCGACGACGCACACCGTTTCAATTAACCTGATCTCGAGCGCGCGGGCGAGGATCGCCGCCGGTACCAATCCGCCACGCGTCACCGCGACGATCCCCCTCCACGGACCCAGCCCGAGCAGCTGCCGGGCGAGCGCCTTGGCGTCCCGCTGCAGTTCGTCCCAGCTCAACCGAAGACTCGGCCGGGGTTGGAGGGTTACAGTCACGCCGCATTCCTCGCACTGGCGAAACGATGCGGTGCGCGCTGCGAAATGTCCAGCCCGCGGCCGGATTGCGCCGCTCGCGGCTCTACCTCCTCGAGGACGCGGCCGAGCGCGAAGCGCCGCGGCGGGGGTGAAGGCCGCGGCGCATGAAGCACGCTTGCTTTCCGCCCCGAGGAGCGCACCCCTGCGAGCGGAATTGCCGCGCGTTGCAAAATGGAAGATACCGCAACGCATCCCCAAACGGCCTCGATGCGGGGCCAGGAACCGGCCGCGGCCCCGTCAGGGCCGCAAACCATTCGACAGAGCGCGCGGTGTTCGGCGGAGTAGTTTACTTCTGCTTGTCGGCCTCGCGCACCGCCGCGATACGCTCTGGATCGGCGGTGAGAGGCGGGATGCCGGCACGCTCGACCTGTAACAGCTGGCCGACGGTGCTGTTGCGCGTACCCCAGCCGCGGTTCATCGCCTCGGTCAATTCTTCATAGACCATATTCGCCAGACGCATCGGCACTCCGACCTCGCGCCCGAGACCGACGGCAAGACCGACATCCTTGTGCAGCAAACGCAACGCGAAATCGGCGGGATCGTGCTTGCCCTGCAGGAATTTGTCGCCGAGCCGATCAAAGGTACGAACCCGGCCGGTGGCACCCTGGCGCACCGCCGCCCACAAATCGACCGCGTCGACCCCGGCCTTGATGCCCATCGTGAAGACCTCGGCGAGCGCGGCCCCGAGGACCGCGCTCGTGCAGTTGTGCACGAGCTTGGCGATCGAACCGGCGCCGATCGGGCCGATGTAGGCCGCTTGGTCCCCCATCGCGTCGAGCACGGTTTTGTGGCGGTTGAACATCTGCTCGTCACCGCCGACCCAGATCGCCATCTTGCCGCTGGCGGCGCCGCTCGGGCCGCCGCTGACCGGAGCATCGAGCATGTAAAGGTTTTTCTCGGCGAAGGCGGCATGGATCTGGCGCACCGCCGCGACCGAATTAGTCGACATGTCGAACAAAGCCGTGTCGGAGCGCATGCCCTCGATCAGTCCGTTCGGCCCGAGCGCCACCTGTTCGACATCCGCCGGCACCGGCAGCGAGGTGAAAACGATCTCGCTCCGCTCGCCGACCTCTCTTGGCGAATTGGCCCAGACGGCCCCTTTGGCAAGAAACGGCTCGGCCGCAGCGCGGCTGAGATCGTGCACGACGAGATCGTGTCCGGCCTTCTGCAGATTGGCCGCCATGCCTTTGCCCATCATGCCGAGCCCGATGAATCCAACGCGCATATTTCCTCTCCGCTCATCGCAAAATCGCCACGGACGAGTTTTGCAGCCCGCTGCGCCCGAGCGCAAGACGACGCCGCGAAGGCCCCTCACCCGTTTCCCGCGAGACGCGATCGGAGGGGCGACACCCTCTCCCCGTTTTGCCGCAGAGAGAGGACGCAGCGCACGGGCCCTGGAGAGGTGCTGACGGATTTCGGCTACGCTGCCAGTCTTTCCCGGGCGGCGCTTTTGATCAGGGCCGCACCTTTCTCGGCAATCATGATCGTCGGCGCGTTGGTGTTGGTCGAGGTCACTGCCGGCATCACCGAGGCGTCGATGACCCTGAGCCCGTCGACGCCGCGCACGCGCAGTTCGCCGTCGACCACCGCCATCGCGTGCGTACCCATCATGCAGGTGCAGCTCGCATGATAACACGTGCCGCCATAGCGCCGCGCGTAATCGAGCAGCTCGTCTTCGGTCTGGACATCGCGCCCGGGCAGGGCCTCATCGCGCACGAATTTCTTCAGCGCAGCTGCGGCGAACAGCTGTCTGGCAAACCGCAGCCCGCCGACGATCGCACGACGGTCGCGTTCTTCCGAGAGGTAGCGCGGGTTGATCGCAGGCATGTCGCCGGGCCGGCTGGACTTCGCCTCGACATACCCGCGCGAGAACGGCCGCATCTGCCACGCGCCGGCGCTGAGCCCGGGCGTCTCCTCGAGTTCGCCGACCTGACCGTTCTTGAAGCTGCCGGGAGCGAAGGTGCACTGCATGTCGGGCGTTGCAGACTCTTCCAGTACCTTCACCGAGGCGGCGACGATCGAGGGGCTGTAGGTCAGCATGCCCTTGCCGGTGAAGAGCCAGCGCATAACCTCGCCGGCGAGCGGCAGACCGCGCGAGCGCTCGTTGGCGGTCTGGGCGCCGACGACCGGATAGGAGACGCGCGCGACATAATGGTCCTGCATGTTCTTGCCGACACCGCGCAATTCGTGCACGAGGGGAATGCCGATCCGGGCGAGATGCCCGGGATCGCCGACGCCGGACAATTGCAGAATATGCGGCGAACCGACGGCCCCGGCCGACAGGATCACCTCCCGTCGGGCATCGGCTCGCTCGACGACGCTGCCGCGCGAGAATTCGATCCCCGCCGCACGCTTGCCGTCGAACGTTATCCGATGAACCAGCGCGTGAGTGACGAGCTCCAGGTTCGGCCGCTTCAAAGCCGGTCGCAGATAGGTGCGCGCGGTGCTGGCGCGCCGGCGGCCGCCGCGGGTCTGCTGGCACCAGCCGATGCAGTCGCTATGGCCGGGCGGCAGGTCATTGACGTCCTCGCGGTACTCGAGGCCGATTTCCTTGCCGGCCTCGATCACCGTCGCGCAGATCGCCGGCCGGTCGGTCCTCGAGGTGAAGAGCGGCCCGTCCTTGCCGCGCACCGCGCTCGCCTCGCCCTCCCAGCGCTCGGCCTGGCGGAAATAGGGCAGGCAGTCCTCCCAGGACCAGCCGCGGTTGCCGAGCTGGGCCCAGTGGTCGTAATCCTCGGGCTGGCCGCGGATATAGATGAGCCCGTTGATCGAGGATGACCCGCCGATAACGCGGCCCCGCGTGTAGACGATAGCGCGGCCGTTGGTGCCGGGGTCCGGCTCGGCGCGGAACTTCCACGTCAGCGTATCGTGGTCGAGCATCTTGAAAAACCCGGCCGGGATGTGAATGAGCGGGTTCCAGTCCCGTCCGCCCGCCTCGATCAGCAAGACCTTTGTCCCGGGATCCTCGGTGAGCCGGTTGGCCAGCACGCAGCCCGCCGACCCCGCCCCGACAATAATGTAATCCGCCTGCATCTTCCGCGCTCCTGCCATACCCGTCGTCGGCCTGACGCCGCACTGCTGATTAGCGCGAAGTTTAATGGCGTTCCTGGCAACCGAGCAACCGGCGGCTTCGCTCCCTGAGGGCCGGGTTCACGTTGGCGCTCGTGCGACGAGCCGGCGGGGCGGAGACGCTGCCTCAGCCGCGCATGCGCGAGATTTCGCGCAAAACGCTCGCTTCCAGCTCCTTCTCGTCAAGCCGGTGCTTCACGAGATCGCCGATGCTCACAATGCCCTTCAGCTCGTTATTCTCGACGACCGGCAGGTGACGGATCCGCGCCGTCGTCATTGTCGCAAGCACGGCATCCACGCGGTCGGAGGAGCGACAGGTGAGCACGGGTGTCGACATCAGTTGGTCAACCTGAAACTCGAGGACCGGGGCGCCGTCTCGGGCCACTGCGTTGATAAAGTCGCGCTCCGAGAATATGCCGACCGGTTTCATCCACCGATCCTCCACCACCAAGGCGCCGATGTGGTGCTCGGCCAGCTTGCGGACCGCGAGTTGCACAGTGTCCACGGGGTGGATCCTCACGACGTGATGGCCTTTGGTCCGTAGCACGTCGGAAATGAGCATGGCTGCCTCCCGGAAATCTGCAGGACGGCCCCGGGCGCTGTCGTGAACGGCGAGTGCTCGCGAGCGGCTCCTCTTCTAGATGGGACGCGGCGCGGCAGCGGCCAAGGGATGCAGCCGTCCCCCAAGTCTCGGCGACAAAGCTGAGCCCGGAGCGCGGACACGTCCCGATACCATCCTGAAGTCCGTATCATCCAAGCGGTCGCTCCCGGCGAGCGGCCGTCCTCGATGACCCGGCACCGTAGACCCGACCACGGATGGTCGGGCACGTGCCTGCCGGTGGAGGCCTGCGTAGACGTGCGATATGCTTGCTGGGCGGACAACTGGAGGGGAAGCCCAGCCTATGATCCGTAGGGCAGAAGACGGGAGCGTATGTCCCCCGGCGGATTGCCCCCGGGTCTGCCCGCCTCGTCGAGGGCCGTCCGAAGGTTGTCCGCTTTCCCGCACGCGGCCAGTGTTCCGTCCGGGACAGCGCACCGGCTGGCGGTGCGCAAGAGCAGACTTTCGGCGAGTTGACCAAGCGCGCAATCGAGCATATTGCTCGATCAAGCAGATTGGTCCCGATCAGGGTGACGAACGGGCCGCATCCCCAAAATAACGAAGGCGTTCGCCGGAGGTGCGCCTGAGCGGCCCGCCGGCGGTGGTTCATATAAGGAGAGACGCTCATGCCGTTCTACGCAAAAGGCGACGTCCGCATCCATTACCAAGAGGTCGGCTCCGGCTTCCCGCTACTGGTCATCCCCGGCGGCGGGCTGAACTCGACGCTCGCGGGCCTTGCGAACCATCCCTTCGATCCGATGCAGGAGTTCAAGAGCGAATACCGCGTTATCGCCGCCGATTTGCGCAACGCGAATGGCGGCCAGTCCTCGGGCCCGCTTGAGATCGATCGACCGTGGGACGCCTATACCGACGACCATATCGGCCTCATGGATCACCTCGGCATTCGGGAATTCATGGTGCTCGGCTTCTGCATCGGCGGTCCCTTCATCTGGAACCTGCTGAAACGCGCGCCCGATCGCATTGTCGCCGCCGTGCTCGCGCAGCCGAGCGGATTTCGTCCGCAGATGCCGGACCTCTTCTACAACAACAACATCAAAGGCTGGGGTCCCCCGCTATGCGAGCGCCGGCCCGATATCACGATGGCGGCGATCGACGCGTTCCTCAACCGGATGTACCGCACAAATGCCGATTTCGTGTTCACCGTGACGCGCGATTTCGTGCGCAACTGCCGCACACCGGTCCTGGTGCTGCCGGACGACGTCCCGGCCCACCCTTATGCCGTCGCTATGGAGACCGTACACCTCGCACCCAATGCGCAGGTGAGCCTCTATCCGTGGAAGGCGGCGCCGGAGCAGATCCCCTTGGCGGTGCGCCACATCCGCACTTTTCTTAAGGCGCATCGGCCGGCCGCCGCCGCCCCGCCCCTGGCTGCCGCGGCGCAATGACCATTGGCGTCGGTCAGGACTTCCCGACCCCGACGTCCGGTGTGATCGCCTGCGAAATCCCGGCCTGTGCTGCTCGGCAGCGCGGGCGGGCGGGCGATGCCGATGATCGCGCAGCCGCGCGTTACCCTCACCCGATCCGGTCAACGCGAGGATTGCCGTCGCGCTCATCGGCGCCAGCCGCCCGCGAACATCGCGGCCGGCTGAAGCGCCGCTGTAACGCAAATGCGGCGGGAAGCCTTCGACGGTCAGCGCCGCCAGCGGTTCCCACATCAGGTCATGGAAAAAGAACATCAGGTCATGGAAAAAGAACCCGAGCAGCCAGTATGATGCACCCCCGGTAGCGCGGTGTCGAACAAAGCATAGTTGACCAGACAGGCCGGTGGCTGCGGCCCCGAAAATGTAAAACCGGCCTGCGGC
>JAFMSA010000254.1 GCA_017353855.1 Alphaproteobacteria bacterium | reverse complement strand
CATAGCCGTCTCAGTGCCCTCCCGGCCGTCTGTTGCGGAGCCCACGCCGGCTCGATTGACGGACGCGGACGCTGCTCGTGTAGTCACCGATCTATTGAATCAACAGTCATACGAAACCCTTCTGCTCGGCAATATTGTTGTGTATCCGGACACAGTTCCGATGCCTCCAGGGAATAATATTACGTCGAGCCAGTATTCTATGTATAAAATATGGGAAAAGCTAGGATTAATAAACATCGTTGCCCAGACCGGATCAACCCCGAAAGGATTGCAGGAAATTTTTCCTTCGACGGATTGGCAATCGCAAGCAGGACAAATTCTGGGACGACAAATTACGGTTACGCCGACCGAAAAGGCGACCCAATACGGTTATTATTTTGGCACTACATTGAGAATCAGAATAGCCACATTCAAAGTCGCGTACCTTGCCACAAATGAAGAGCGCGTAATCGGCGTCCATGCGTACCGTTTTTTGGCGGGGATTTATGGCTCAGGCTGGACGCCCGTATTTTTCGAGTTCTGCCGGGCAGATAACGCGTGCGCTGCTGCCGGAAGAGGAAAATTCATCGTCCTGTTGAAACTTAATGACTTTACCCGAAGGTGGACTGTTGTCGCTTTGGACGTCGCTGATATCAATCATGAGTTCACGACCCATAACGTAGATCACCAGCTGTCGCTGCTCCGCTAAGGCGCCACCTGCATGAGAAACGAGCCGATTGCAAATGCCCGCAACTCTGCAGGAACGACGGGCCTCCTTCGTGGCAGTGTCTGAGCTCGTCGAGGAACGGCGAGGTTTGCCGTCAGTTGTCAGCGCCGCCACCACGCTCCTGCCGCACAATGGATTACCGTCCCGCACCTCTCCTCAATTCGCCGGCCCGCGGCCTCCCGTGGCCAATAGCAACTTACGAGGAGTATAGCTTCATCTGCTTTGTTGATTTGCCGGAGCGACCCGTAAGCCCCACAAATCGTCTCGAGAGGTCCGTGGCCTCTGGCGCCCTTTTTGATGGCCCCATCGAGTTAGGCCACGTGCCAACTGCCCCGGCGAGTTCGAGATTAAGATTAAGTGCGCGGGCCCGTCGCGCGACGTGTCTTTGCCCGGGGTATCACTCATGCACCAACGCGCATGCGGACATTACTGGCCTCGGCAGCTTTGCCGGCACGCAGCTCCACTCTGTTGACTCTTCCCGAACGGTCTTTCAGCATCCGCGAGGTAGGTTCCAGCTTCGGAGCACACATGCGCCATGAGCCCGTCCGACGCCGCGTGGCAACAATTGATCTCCGCAATACACACGTCCGGCCGTAAGGCCGCGCTCGCGATCACCGGGGGCGGCAGTGGGGCGATCGGCGAGTTGCTTCGTGTTCCAGGCGGCTCCCGGCTGCTGATCGAGGCGCAGGTTCCTTACGACGCGCAGGCGCTTGCGACGTTTCTCGGCTTCGCACCGGCACAGGCGTGCAGTTCTGACACCGCGATCGCGATAGCGCGAAGCGCACGGGCCCGCGCGGCCAGGCTGTTGCCGGCGGACACGGATCTGGTGGGCCTCGGCGCGACGGCGGCACTGGTGAGCGATCACCCGCGTAAAGGCGAGCATCGATTTCATGTCGCATTCGCCAATGCTGCGGGCGTCTCGCACTGCACTTGCGTGATGGCCAAGGGCCGACGACATCGTGCCGCTGAAGAAGACCTCGTTTCGCGCGCGATCGTCCTGTGGCTGGCCCGCGCATGCGGGATTACCGCACCGTCGCCGCGCAGCCTGCTCGATGCGGATGAACATTACGCGGAGGCGATCGTATCTACCGCAGATACGATTGATCAGCTCCTGGCGGGCGAACTCGACCACGTCACCATCCAGCCTGATGGCCAAACGATCCTGTCAGGGTCAGGGCACGTTGTGCTGCTGCCAGGTTCTTTCAACCCGATGCACCATGGACATGTATTGCTGGCGCGGGTCGCCGAAGAGATCAGGCAGCAGCCCCTTGCATTCGAAATCTCTGTCACGAACGTCGACAAGGCACCGCTGGCAGGCGAGACGGTGAGAAACCGGCTCGCGCAATTCGCCTGGAAATCGCCCGTCGAGCTCACGAGAGCGCCCACCTTCGTCGAGAAGTCGCGCTTGTTTCCCAGGACGACGTTTGTGATCGGCGCGGATACGGCCGAGCGGCTGGTCGCGCCAAGATACTACGGCGATGACGAGATGCTAATGCACGTTGCGCTCGATGAAATCGCTAGTTCGGGAGGCAGTTTCCTGGTGGCCGTTCGCGTCGACGCGGCGGGGCGCGTACGCGCGCTGAGCGACATACAGGTGCCGCGGCGGTATGTCGATCTCTTCGCCGAAATTCCCGAGCACCTTTTCCGCGTTGATACGTCCTCGACCGCGATACGCGCAGGGATACGTGCGGTGGGTTTTCAGAGCAAGCCCGAAAGATAACCCGCGTCTCCGCACAGGCGGGTGCAATAGCCGCTCAGGTAGCGGCGCCGCCGGCGTCTTCTGCCCTGCACCGGAAGCAGCCGTTCCTTGTGACATGAGAGTAACCAGTCGGTTCGACCTCGCGGGTGCCCATTTTATTCGAAACGCCATTGACTCGGCCGATCCCCATCCCCGTACAGCCCGTTCGCCTCCCGCATTCGGTCGTCACCGGGTGACATCCTGGACTGACGCGCCGGTCATGACGTCCTCGCCGCTCTGTCGGCACGGGTGCAAACACTCTGCGCGACTTGGAGCGCTGCACGCCGGCGGGTGTGTTCGATGTCGCCGGCTACACGGTCATCCTCGACAGCGGCCCGGAGGGGTCGAAGCCGGCGGAGGAACAGCGGCGTCGAGCCGCACGGACAGCTTGGCGTTCACTGACGCTGCCCTTTACAGCGCCAGCAGACGTTCGCGCAGTTCCGGATCATCGCGAAGTTCAGCAGCAGGACCGGTGTGACGCATCTCGCCCTTTTCCAGGACATAGACGCGATCGGCCAGTGCCAGCGAGAAACCGACCCCCTGCTCGGCGAGGAGAATCGTCAGCCCCTGACGCTTCAACTCGCCGATCTGCGTCAGCAGCGCCTCGACCACCAGCGGCGCCAACCCCTCGGACGGCTCGTCGAGCAACAAAAGCTCGGGATTGCCCATCAGGGTGCGGGCAATTGTCAGCATCTGCTGCTCGCCGCCGGACAGGAAGCCCGCCCGGCGGTCACGCAACTGCTGCAGAACCGGAAACAAGCCGAACACCGCTTCCGACGTCCAGCGCCCCGGCCGGTGCGCGGCACGGGCACCCACGGCAAGATTTTCCGCCACCGTGAGTTCGGGAAAAATGCGCCGGTCCTCGGGCACGAAGCCGATCCCGGCGCGGGCCACGCGGTGCGGCGCCCATCCGGTGATATCTGCGCCCTTCCAAACGACCCGCCCGCTGGTCGGCCGCAAGAGGCCCATGACCGAGCGGATCGTCGTCGTCTTTCCGACGCCGTTGCGTCCCAGCAGGCAAACACATTCGCCGGCTGCAATATCGAGCGAGATGCCAAACAGCACCCGCGACAGCCCGTAGGCGCTGTGGATGTTTTGGACGTCGAGCAGCGCAGTCATTCGCCGCGCACCAGCCCATGGCCGAGGTAAACGCGGCGCACTTCGGCGTCATCGCGAACCGCGTCGGGCGCGCCGTCGGCAATGACCCGGCCCTGATGCAGGACCGTAATCTTCTGGGCGATCGAGAACACGACCTCCATATCGTGCTCGGTGAACAGCAGCGTCAGCTCGCGTTCACCGGCGATGCGTTCGAGCAGGTGGATCGTCTCGTCGGTCTCGGTCGCCGACATCCCCGCGGTCGGCTCGTCAAGCAGCAGGATGCGCGGATCGCTCGCCAGTGCGAGGCCGAGCTCGAGCTGCTTCTGGTTGCCGTAGCTGAGGGTGCCGGCGAGTGTCCGTTCCTGACCTCGCAGCCCGATCGACGCGAGCAGCGCGGCGACCTCCTCGCGATAGAACGGCTCCGAACGTCCCCAGAAATTCAGTCCCTGGCCGTGATGGACGAGAAAAGCCGCCTGCAGGTTCTCGAAGACGGTCAATTTCGGGAAGATGTTGGTGCGCTGAAACGAGCGCCCGACGCCCATGCGGCATATGCGGTGCGGCGCCACCCCGGTGATGTCACGGCCATCGAGCCTGACCGTGCCGGCATCGGGCTGCAAATGACCGCTGATCAGGTTGAACAGGGTCGATTTGCCGGCGCCGTTGGGGCCGATCACCGCGGCGATCTGGCGGGTCGCGACCGTCAGGCTCACTTCGGAGACCGCGCGAAAACCGGCGAAGGATTTGCTGAGCTTGGCGATCTCAAGCACGGCCCCGCCCCCGCAAACGGGTCCACAGCGCGTGGACGCCGCCGACGATGCCTCCCGGCAACGCGAACAAGAGCACCAGCAGGATGGCGCCTAAGACAAACGGCCAGTATTCGGTATAGGCGGTGATCTTCTGATTGAGCCACACGATCACCAGCGCGCCGACCGGCGGCCCCCAGAAAAAGTCCATGCCGCCGAGAATCGCCATGATTATGACCTCGGCGGATTTCGACCAAAACACGTAATCGGCGAAGACGCCGCGACTGAAAATGCCGTAGAGCGCACCGGCCGCCCCGGCGAAGGCTCCCGCGACGACAAAAGCCGCGAGCTGATAAGCGCGCACATTGACGCCGATAAAGGCAGCGCGCTCGGGATTGTCGCGGATCGTCGTCAGCATGCGCCCGAACGGCGAGCGCACAATCCGGTGCAGCACCGCCAGCGAGATCGCGACCAGTGCCAACGTCAGCAGGTAGAACTTGTCGCTGATACGCAGATCGCCGCAACCGGGTAGCGCATTGATCCAGTCGAGGTTCGGATAGGGAATCTCGGGCAGGCCCTGGTCGCCACCGGTGACGTCGTTCCATTTGTAGGCGATCGCCCAGACAATCTGCGAAAAGGCCAGCGTGAGCATCGCGAAATAGAGCTTGATCAGGCGAACGCAGAAATAGCCGGAAATCAGCGCGAACAGCGCCGCGCCGAGTCCCGCTGCCGGAAAAGCGAGGACGAACGGCACCCCGTAGGTCTTCATCAGGATGCCGCAGACATAGGCGCCGACCCCGAAATAGGCGACATGGCCGAACGAGACCAGCCCGGTGGTGCCGAGCAGCAGGTTGAGACTCACCGCGAACAGCGCGTCGATGACGATCTGCGCCGCGAGGAACGTGTCATAGCGCGACCCCACCCAGGGCACCGTTGCTAGGACGACAAAGACGATCAGCGTCCACGGGACGCGGCGAGACGCCGTCACAGCGGCCGTCCGAACAGACCCCAGGGGCGCACGATGAGGATCACCGCCATCAAGGCAAACACCGAGAACAGCGAAAACCCGGGAAGGATCAGGATACCGAAGGACAGCACCTGCCCGTAGATCACAGAACCCCAGAACGTGCCCCAGAACGAGCCCATTCCGCCGATCACGACGACGATGAACGCCTGTACGATGATCAGCACATCCATCCCCGGCACGATGCTTTCAATCGGCGTCACCAGCGCGCCGGAGAGACCCGCCAGGAAGGCGCTGAACGCGAACATGCCGGTGTAGATCGTGCGGACATTGGCGCCGAGCGCATCGAGCATCTCGCGGTCCATCTGCGCGGCGCGCACCATCCGGCCGACCCCGGTCCGGTTCAGTCCCAGCCAGCCGAAAAACGCGATTAGCGGACCGAGCACGATAATGAACAGGCTGTAGAGCGGCTGCTGCGTACCAAACATTCTGACGCTGCCAGCCAGCACCGGGGGGGCCGACACGGAGAGCTGGTCGACGCCCCAGATGTATTTGGCGGCATCGCCGAGGATCAGCACCAGCGCATAGGTGAAAAGGAGCTGGTAGAGTTCCTCACGGCCATAGAGCGAGCGAAAGAACAGCCGCTCGATGACGACCCCCAGCAGACCCACCCCGAGCGCCGCCGTCAGCGCGGCCAGCCAGAACCCGCCGCTGGAGGGGTGTACCCAGCGCATCACCTGCCAGGCGAGATAGGCGCCGAGCATGTAAAAGGAACCATGCGCGAAATTGATGACGCGCATGACCCCGAAAACCAGCGAGAGCCCCGATGCGATCAGGAACAGGAACATCGCAGTGGTCAGCCCGCCCATGAACTGGCTGAACAGGAATGACGGTGCCACCGCTGCTGTTTCCCTCAAAGGTTCGGATTAGCCACAATGCCGCTGCCGGCCCCCGTCTCCGCAACGGAAACGGGCGGCGGTCAATTCGACGAGAACGAGGCAGGCAGCAACTCCGGGTCCTTCATGACCGCGAACGGAAATTTCGGATCCTTGGTCATGACCCCCCAATATTCCGGCGCAAACGTCTCGTGCGACTTGGCGCTGAACGTCCGCGTGCCGACCG
>JAFMSA010000253.1 GCA_017353855.1 Alphaproteobacteria bacterium | reverse complement strand
CAGCCCTTCTTCGTGCCGATCGGGCCGAGCCGGTCGCGCAGCAGATCGAGCAGCGTGGTCCACGGCGCCACCTCGAGCCGCCGCGCGACGCGTTTGACAGTCAACGCGACCGGGATTGGTTCGGGCCTGCTGATCATCGCAAAGTCGCCGTCAGGGTGATGTCTACCGCCGCCAGCGCTTTCGAGACGGGGCAGTCCTTTTTGGCCGCCTCGGCGAAACGCTGGAAGGTCGGGGCATCGATGCCGGGGACCTGGCCTTCGGTGTCGAGCGCGATCCGGGTGATCGCAAAGCCGCCCGCGACCGGCCCGAACTCGACGGTGGCCCGTGTGTGCACGCGGGTCGGCACGTGCCCCTGCTGCGACAGCGCCGCCGACAGCGCCATCGAATAGCAGGCGGCGTGCGCCGCGGCGATCAGCTCCTCGGGGTTGGTGCCGGTGCCGTCCTCGAAGCGGGACTTGAAGGAATAGCGGCCCTCGAAGGCGCCGCTGCCGAGCTTGAGGCTGCCGTCGCCGTTCTTCAGATCGCCGCGCCATTCGGCATCGGATGTTCGCCTGGGCATCGTCCGCTCCTTTCCGACCGGCAATACAGCGCGCTTACCGTGCTACCGCCGGCTAATCTCTCTCGGTCGCCAGCCGAGTTTCGCAATCGCACTCCGGTCGCTCAGAAAACGCCCGCCAGGCCCTGCCCGATCCCAGGGAGCGGCGCTGGCGTCAGCGGCGGCCGGTGAAGACCGGCGCGCGCTTTTCGACGAAGGCCTTGGCGCCTCGCGATGATCCTCGGTCCGGCCGGTCAGGACTTGATTGGCCGCTTCCAGGTCGAGCAGCGCTGAAAGGCTGCCGCTCTCGGCAGAGTTCAGGTTGCGCTTCATCAGCGCGAGGGCGACGGCTGGGCCCTGCGCCAACGAACGGGCGAGATCCATCGTCGTGCCCTGCAGTTTGTCGTCCGGCACGACGCGGTTGACGAGCCCTAGCGACGATGCCTCTTCGCCATCGACCGGCCGGCCGGTGAAATAGAGTTCGCGCGCTTTTGCGGTGCCGGCGAGACGGGTCAGGAACCAGCTGCCGCCGAAATCGCCGGAAAAGCCGACCCGGACAAAGGCGGTAACGAGCCGCGCCGAGGCACCGGCAATGCGCAGGTCGCAGGCCAGCGCTAGCGGGAGACCCGCGCCCGCCACCGGGCTGTTCAGCATCGCGATCGTCGGCTTGGGCAGCTCGTGCAGGATGCGCGACGCTTCCATGCGCGAGCGTAGGTGCGCCGTCGCCGCGGCGGTCTCGCGTTGCTCGCGTCCCGCAGCCATGGTCCTGACGTCGCCGGCGGCGCAGAACGCGCGGCCCGCGCCGGTCAACACGACGCCCTTGACGGCTGGATCGTCGGCGAGCCGCGGCAGGCCCTGCATGTTCGGAGTCGACAGTGCGTTCATCCGCTCCGGCCGATTGAAGGTCAGTGTGGCGACGCCCTCGTCGATGATTTCAAGCAGGTCCGGCACGGTGTCCCTCCTTCCCTCTATTCAGGCGAATTTCAGGCGGCCACAAAAACCGGCGAGCCGGCTTCGGATGATCGCCTCGGCTTCGGCCATGATCCGGTCGACCAGTTGCTTGCAGATCGGAATGCAGTCCGGCAACCATGCCGCAGCTCCAGGCGCCCGCATCCATCTCGCCGTCCTGCAGGACACTGCGATTGCCCGATCCGCCGACGAGGTGGCGAATGTCGTCAATCGTCGTAACCGCACCCTTGTCACGCTCGATAGCGAGGATTTCCTCGACCGTCGCATTGGTCAGCACCCGCTCGGCATTGCGCAATGGCCGCAAGGCGCGTTTGCAATTCATTGGCCGCAACCAGCGCCTGCTTGACGTTGTCATGCGCCGGCGCCTCCTTCGTCGCAATGAAGCGCGTGCCCATGTTGATGCCGTCGGCACCGAGTGCCAGCGCGGCGACAAGGCTCCGCCCATCCGCCATGCCGCCCGAGGCCACGAACGGGATCTTCAGCTCCTCGGCAACCCGGGCAGCAGGATCATATTGGGGACATCGTCCTCACCAGGATGGCCCGCCGCAATCGAACCCGTCGACGCTGATCGCGTCGCAGCCGATCCGCTCGGCGGTCAGCGAATGACGCACCGAGGTGCATTTGTGGATGACCTTGACCGCGTGCGCCTTCAACGCCGGGATGTATTGCGCTGGATTGCGGCCGGCGGTCTCGACGATCCGCACGCCGCCCTCGACGATCGCGTGGATGTATCCCGGGTGGGGCGGCGCCGCGAATGACGGCAGAAACGTCAAATTGCGCCGAACGGCTGGTCAGTCATATCACGACAGCGGTCGATCTCGCGCGCCAGATCCTCTGGTGTCGGTTGCGTGAAGCCGGTGATGATTCCAAGCCCACCGGCATTCGACACCGAGGCCGCCAGCGCGGCATAGCCAACGCGATGCATGCCGCCCTGGATGATCGGATGCTTTATCCAAAGAGCTCGGTTATGCGCGTTCTCATCGATGTCCGTCTCGCTGTTGGAGCGCCACGTGCCAAATGGGCGCGGATCTGACGTGCCTCGACGGCGCCTTGCCTCCTCAGGTGCACGCCCCTCTTTGTTTGGCCCTTTGCGCTACTTATCGAGGAAAAGACGCGCGTGAGAGACAAACAAGTATGGGTATCGGAAGATCGCGCCGTGGCTTAAATCCGGGTAGATGATCAGCGTCGCATTCGGGATGTGCTGCTGGAGAATGAAGGAGTTGATGCTCAGCACCATGATGTCGTCATGGCCATTCACGACAAGGACCGGCTGCTTGATCTTCTTTAATTGTCCATAGCGGGTCGTTTCGGGAACCACGCCCCAGCTGGCAATAGCATCTGCCTGCGCCCCCATAGCCGCCACCGAAGACGGGACACCCGGTCAGCACGACCGTGACGACGTTCCCAGAATGCCCGTCCGGCAGCCTGGCTCGTCTCGTTCGGCGCGAAGAAGAGATAGAGAAAATTCTCAACGACCGGCGTCTCCTGGGTCGCATGTTCAGCGACCTTCGGCTTGAAAGAGTCCATGCCTTCGCCGCCCTGAGGTCCGGTGCCGGCAAGGATGACCCGACGAATCAAATCGGGGGTTTGGAGGACTACCTCCTGGGCGACGAAGCCTCCAAGCGAAAAGCCAAGCAGGTCAATCTGTGTCAGGCCGAGTGCGTTGACGAAGGCGACGACATGCTTCGCCATGCCTGAGACCGTATTGGACGGCTCCCCACCCGAGCTCTCAACACCTGCATTGTTGAAGAGGATAATGGGACGATCCGTTGCGAAACCGTCGGTCACCTTAGGATCCCAATTGTCGAGGCCGCCGCGGAAGTGCTGCAGGAAGACGACCGGCGTACCGCTGGTGGTTCCAAAGCATCTATATGCATAACTGACGCCATTGGCGTTAATGCACTGCGTGCGAGCCGTATTGTGGGTGTTCGTCATTTTTCACCTGATATTGATCTTAACGAGCTTTTTCGCTGCTTGCACACCGGCACTTTATGTGAAGCTCGCATCACTGATGTCGATCGATACCATCAGCATTTCTAGGATCGGCCGGCGATCGGGTCCGCGCGTGTAGGCGCGGCGCTTGGTCGGCAGACGAATGCCATTTGCTTCTACATAGTCCGAAGTCAGCTGCGCAGCTCCAAATCCGCCTGCGATATTCACTCTGTAGTCGTGGCAGCGCAGCATCAGGTCCTCACTGAAGAAAAAATTCTGAACGAGATGGTGCGTCTCGATCGAACCCGGGAAATATGCCCGCAGCACGCGCCATGTCTCACCGCCACTGCTCGGTCTCTCGACTCGCACGCCATCCATCGCGAGAAGAAAGGGGGTGGTGAGATAGGTCCACAGGGCCTCGTCGTTGAAATAGGCACTATGCAGCCGGTCCCACGGCGTACTCATCTGATGGCCGGCAAACGAGTCCCTGGGCGCGCGGCGCTCGGCAGCCCGCCTGCAGTCGAGCTTCTCAATGGCGATCCGCTCTGGCGTGAACATCATGCGCTGATCGGGAGCCCCCATAGGGCAAGACAGACGAGCGCTCCTCGTGCAGCCGCACGGTCATACGGCGAGGATTTGGATCCTGCAGCACGCCCTTGAGCGCGAAGAAGCTGCCGCCGCTCACTATCGTGGCCTCGACCTTTTCGTGACCCGTTCCAGCGATCCATACCACCGTGCGCCTCCAGAATTCCGACAAGTAATTCGTTCATCCGGTGCCCCCATCAGAGTTGGGCTTAGTGTTCCGTCCACGGCGGCTGCTTCAGAGCAGGGTGTCGATCGGCAGCTGTCGCAAGTGCTTGCCAGTCGCCGCAAAGATGCTTCAAAAGGTGTTTGCATTGGATCTATTGGTCGGCGAGCGCAGGACTAAACCATGCTCAAGACCATGCGAAAACGTGCCTTCCGCTCATCATCCGAGCATAGGCCTCAGGCGCTTGCTCAAGCGGCACCACCTCGATGAGCGCACATTGGACAATACGCTGAAATCCAATGTGTCCTGCATCTCGATGGCGCTTCCCGTCAGGCTGCCGAGCACGCTTCGCGCCCCGAAAATCACTGGAACCACCCTGCGGTTTCTGCCGAGAGGTCTGACGCTGCATTGGCAGGGGGGGAACACACACACGGTTGCTGGTGGTGAAAAACCGTGCTGGCCAAAATCGCTGGAAGACCGATGCGACGACCGAGCATCGATCGGCGAACATGCTCGCCTGCTACCAGACCAAACGATTGCTGCAGTTCTCAAACCGGCTCGGCATCCGCTCAGCCAAAGGGCATACCTGGACCCAATTTGCGCGTACAAAGCTTTCGCGCCGAACATCGAATTGCAATCTATCGGGAGGGCGAACGAGCCGAGCGGCGTGAACTCCTCTTGTACGAAGCGGCAAGCCGTTTGGGAGTCAGTAAGATGACCGTTATTCGCTTGATCCGAGACGGGCTGCTGCCGGCCAGGCAGGTCTGCGTCGGCGCGCCATACGTTATCCGCGAAGATGACCTTGATCGGCCGGCGGTACGTCGCGCCATTGAGAATGGCCGTGCAGTATCGCCCGATACACGGCAAGAAAGCTTGTGCTTCCAATAGGATGACGAGGTAGGGTATTATGTCATGGGCCCGGGCGGGCCATAGAGCAGGATATTTACACCGCTCTCACCGCTTGCCAGCGCGGCGCGCAGCACCACTTCGGCCGCCAAGTCCGCCTCACCCCCCAGATGCGCGAAGGCGTCCCAACCGAGCGGCGCGGTCGTAGGGGCACCAAGAAGCTGATCGCAGATGTCCGCTGCTGGCGCAACGTCGCGGCGGATCAGCAAAATGAGCCGCTTCAGCGTCGATCGGCGGCGGCTGCCGAGGTGCAGCACCGGCCAGCCGGCTCGCGACGGCGGCCTGGGGCGCGCCAAGCAGGAGCGCGATCAATCTGGCATCGCGCCTGAAGCCCGTCGGCCGCCCGCGGCATTGGCAACGTCAACTTGGTTCTGTCCTGCATGAAAACGCGGCGGAGGCGGCGCCGCCGTCCACCATTCAGCGTGCACGCGCCGATCGGCCCGCGCGCGATCCTTCGGTTCGGACCTTGGCCGCGGCGATGGCCTGCCGGACCTGGGCGGCGGTGAAGGAACGCGCCGGCAAACGCGGATCGCCGAGACCGATCTCGATCTCGACAGTGCCGTCGCGTCGCACGCGCGAGCACACGGCGAGCGTCAGCTCGAAGAACTTGAACTGGAGATGCGCAATCTCCAGCCCCTTCGCGGCGACAGCGATTTCCCGATAGGCGGCAAGTCCTGCCCAGCGAAGACGACGGCCAAGCGCCCGCCTGGCTTCGGCGGTGGGAATGATGAGTATCGGAGCCTGAATCCGATATTCCGATATTCCGTCCGGGAATTACGTCCACAAGCCCCTTTGGCGTCCACTAATCTTCGTCCCCGATTTCGGGACAGTGCCAAATTGCGTGCGCGCCTTCTTACCCGTAAATTTTCTCATGGATCCTGCCGCTACCCCTATTAGCGGGAAAGCCGTGGCTATAACTTTATAACTTTCGAAGCCTTCCACGCAGGGGCTGCGGATGAATAATGGGAGATGCTCGATAAAACGGATCTTAGTTGCCGTATTCGCTCTGATGTGGTCGGCAACTGCGCAAGCGCAAAATGCTGTCCCGGTCACCGTCGACAATTTCGTCCGCGCCGAATCGGACCGATACTTCGCCAGATTCTTGCAGGAAAACGGAGACCAACTCGGGAAATTCCATCACGAGCGCGATATTGCATCGGTGGACAATCAGCCGGTTATCCGCAACAACCGAGACGTTCTCTTGTCATCCGCGGTGCTCGATCTCGATGCCGGTGCAGCCACGATCACCCTGCCTGATCCAGGCAAACGCTTCATGTCGATCCTCG
>JAFMSA010000847.1 GCA_017353855.1 Alphaproteobacteria bacterium | reverse complement strand
TGGCAGGGCGATCGGATCGTCCCGGGGCACATCGAGCCGCAAGCCGGCCGATGAAACACATCGATGACAAAGGCCGGATCGCCGTGCAGCCTTGGATGGTCGAGCCGGCGACCCAGGCGGTACTCGGTGCGCTTGCCGCGGGCGGGGCGGAGGCCCGGTTTGTCGGCGGTTCGGTCCGCGACGCCCTGCTCGAGGGGCGCATCGAGGACGATATCGACATCGCTACTCCGGCGCCGCCGGAAAGAGTCATCGAGCTGCTGGAGAAAAAGGGCATCAAGGTCGTGCCGACGGGCCTCGCCCACGGCACTGTGACGGCGATCGCAGGGACGCCGCCGCGGCATTTCGAGATCACGACCTTGAGACGAGACGTTGAGACCTACGGACGGCGGGCGCGGGTGACTTTTGACGCAGACTGGGCCGGTGACGCGGCGCGGCGCGATTTCACGATGAACGCGATCTTTCTCGACCCTGACGGCACAGTCCACGATCCGGTCGGCGGGTTGGCCGATTTGCACGCCCGCCGGGTCCGGTTTGTCGGAGATCCCACTGCGCGCATCGGCGAGGATGTGTTGCGCCTGCTTCGCTACTACCGTTTTGAAGCGCGATTTGGCGCGGGCGGCGGCGATCCGCGTGCGCGCGCCGCCTGCCGCGCCACCGCCTATTTGTTACCCGGATTGTCGCCCGAGCGCATCGCGCAGGAGCTGGTCAAGCTGCTCGAGGCCCCCGATCCGGTTCCAGCCCTGCAAATGATGCAGGAAGACGGTGTGCTCGCGGTGATCCTGCCGCAGGCCGGCCGCCTCGATCGCCTGCGGCGGATGATCGCGATCGAGCCGGGCACCGACCCTCTGCGCAGACTCGCCGCGTTGATCGATGTCGACGGCGCGGGCGCCGCCGCCGTCGCCGAACGCCTGCATTTCTCGAATGCATGGCGCAATCGACTGGGCGGGCTTGGGGCCCCGTGGTCAATCGATCCGCGGCAAGATACCCGTGCGCAGCGGCGAACGCTTTACCGGCTCGGCGCCGAGCGGTATCGCGATATAGCGCTGCTGATCGCGGCAGAGGAGGGCATGAGCGATGATCGGCTCGCGCAACTCCTGGCTCTTGCCCGCGATTGGACACCCCCCGTTTTCCCGCTGACCGGGCACGATGTCACCGTGCTCGGCATCCCGCCTGGTCCGCGCGTCGGCCGATTGCTCAAGGCGGTGCAGGATTGGTGGGCGGCCGGCGATTTCAGGGCCGATCGCGCTGCCTGCCTCGCGCAACTCGAAAAGCTGTCGGCGACGCCCGCCTCTGCCTGACCAACCCCGGCGGCCGGCGGTTCGCCGAAGGAACGGGATGCGCCATTCCCCGCAGGCGGGAAATGGGTATCGCGCGGCTCGCCGTTACCAGCGCCGGACCGGGCCGCAATCGACGTGCACGAACTGCGAACGCGGGTAATACCCGACCCCTCCGCACTGCAGGCTCAATGCCGCATCGCGTAGCTGGGTCAGGCTGCGTCGCTCGGAGCGAAAATCCACTGCCATGCCCTTGGTATGGTAGCTGTGTTTCGCGGCGCCCTCGCCGTCGAGGTACAATCTCATATTGGTTTGGGGCGACCGATAACCGCTGACCACGAGGAAGGGATCGTCGGTGTCGAGTTGCTCGCGCACCATCCCGAGCACATCGAGAACCCCGGCATCGATTGGCCGCATCTCGTCGGTGTGGTGATCTCGCAGGATCCAGTTGATGTCCCTGACCGCCTCGCGAATGTAATGACCGTCGGCCCAGTACACGGTGCGCAGCCATTCACCGGTATGGGTATTGTAAAGCGAGACCGACCGCGGAGCATAGGACACGGCTCGCGCCGACCCGGCAAAACCAGCAACACTAGCAGCGGCCGCAACGCCAAGCAGTTGGCGGCGGCTCAACAAAGACGCGTGCATTCGCTACTCCCCCCAAATCCCCGAGGGAGCGCATAGCACCGGAAAACGGGCCGAACAAGCCCCGATTGCTTGAGATTGACGGATCAGACCTCAATTTGTCGGGAGTAGCAG
>JAFMSA010000252.1 GCA_017353855.1 Alphaproteobacteria bacterium | reverse complement strand
CTGCGTCCGCCGGCACCCGCCGGCGGACCGGCGATCCGTTGCGAGCGGTTGAGCTTCGCTTACCCCGGCGTCCGCCGCCCGGCGTTGCGCGATGTGGATCTGAGTGTTCCGGCCGGGTCCACGATGGCACTCGTGGGCCCGTCGGGCGCCGGCAAGACGACCATCGCCAATCTGCTGCTGCGTTTCTGGGATCCCGGAGCAGGCCGGATCCTGATCGACGGGGTCGACCTGCGCGATTTCGAACTCGACGAGCTGCGAGCGAGGACATCGCTGGTTTCGCAGGATACGTACCTGTTCAACGACACTCTGCGGGCCAATGTGCTGCTCGCCCGGCCGGAGGCCGGCGAGGCGTCGATCTGCCGTGCGCTGGAACAGGCAGCGCTGGCCGATTTCGTCGCGACCCTCCCCGCGGGGCTCGACACGATGGTCGGGGAACGGGGCGTGCAGCTCTCCGGGGGCCAGCGTCAGCGGGTTGCGATTGCCCGCGCTTTCCTAAAGAACGCACCCACGCTGATCCTCGACGAGGCGACCTCGCATCTCGACGCGCTTAGCGAAGCCCAAGTGCGCAACGCGCTCGACGCGCTGATGCGCGACCGCACGACGATCGTCATTGCGCACCGCCTGTCGACAGTGCGCCATGCCGACCTGATTGCGGTGCTCGATCGCGGGCGCCTTGTCGAGACTGGCAGCCATGCCGAGCTTCTCGCGCAAGGCGGCCTCTACGCCCGTCTCATCCGCCGTCAGATGGCTGCCGCGCAGCAACCGCTTCGCGCCGCCGGGAATTGACCGGCCGCCCACAGGCGCGAGTTGCGCCCGGATCCCGCGAGCCGCGTCAGACGGCGCCCCGCATCTCGGACGCGCGGTAAAAGCTCAGCTCTCCTGCTGCTGGGGCGGACTTTGCGGGCGGCGGCCGCGCTCAGCCATGAACTGGTCGAATTCGGCTTTGTCCTTGGCATGCCGCAAGCGGTCGAGGAACTCCTTAAACTCCCGCTGCTCCTCCTCGAGACGGCGTAGCGTCTCCGCACGGTACTCGTCAAACGCCCAGTTGCCGCTCGAAGGGGACCGTGGGCTCCACCATCCGCTGGGATTCCCCGGGTTCCGCGTCCGCCAGTGGCGACCACTGCATCCCATCCAATGGGCCATTCTCCCACTCCCGATCAGATATCCCAGAACGACGAGGCCGAGCGGCCACCAGATCAGAAAACTCACCACCGTCAACGCGATCCAGGCCGGGTTCCCGAGATCGTCGAGTTTTGCCGCGAGCGTCATGGCAGGAGCCCCATGTGAATGTATTTAACATTGACATAAGTCGCCCCAGGGTCTTGTCAAGCCGTCACCCGCCGGATTTCGGCGGCTCCTCGATCAGGCTCAAGCCCTGTAGGTAGATAAGCACGCCGGCTTCCAGCAATTCTTCAGGGCTCATCGGCAAGCGGCGGCGGCCGGCGTCCGCGCGCGCGAACAGCGAGGCGATGCCGTGCGCGAGCGCCCACAGATGCAGGCTCATCATTAAGGCCGGGGGGCGGCGGTCGCTCGGCAAGCGGGCGCAAAACGCGTCGGCCGCCCGGCGCAGCACCGCAAAAGCGCGATCGGCGGCCTCGCGCAATCCGGGGTCGCCGTCGAGCGGCAGCCCCGCCTCGAACATCGCCGAATAAAAGGCCGGCTGCTCGCGCGCAAAAGCGAGATAGGCGCGGCCGACATTCTCGAACGCGGCAAAAGGGTCGGGCCGGCCCTCGTTCCAGGCCCGGCCGAGGCGTTCCTCGAAGAGCTCGAAGCCGCGCCGCGCGACATCGGCGAGGAGCGCCTGGCGGTCACGAAAATGCCGGTAGGGCGCTGCCGAGCTGACGCCGGCCCAGCGCGCGGCATCGGCGAAGGTAAACCCCGCCGGCCCCTTTTCGGCAATCAGATCGAGTGCCGCCCGGATCAACGCTTCGCGCAGATTGCCGTGATGGTAGCCGCGACGCCCCGCCGCTGGATCGTCCCTCGACCAGCTCATGTTTGACACTCTACAACTCAGCGCCAGCAGACCAACGGGGGCGTTATGAACGACGACCGCAAGCTCACCCTTTATCACTCGCCGAACACGAGATCATCCGGCACGTTGATCCTGCTCGAAGAGCTCGGTGCACCCTATGAGCTGCATGTGCTCAACATGAAGTCCGGTGAGCAGCGCGAGCCGGCCTATCTTGCGATAAACCCGATGGGAAAGGTGCCAGCGCTGAAGCACGGCGATGTGGTGATCACCGAGCAGGTCGCGATCTACCTCTATCTCGCCGATCTGTTCCCCGAGGCCGGCCTGGCGCCACCCGTCGGCGACCCGCTGAGGGGCCCCTTCCTGCGCTGGATGGTGTTTTATGCCGCCTGCTTCGAGCCGGCGCTCATCGACCGCGCGACGCAACGCGCGACAATGGCGCCGGCAATCTCACCCTACGGCGACTTCGACACGATGCTGAAAACGGTGACCGATCAGCTCACCAAAGGGCCTTATCTTCTGGGCAGTCGTTTCTCTGCTGCCGATGTGCTGTGGGCGACGGCGTTCACTTGGGCGCTCGGCCTCCAGCTTGTGACGGAGTTGCCGGTGATCGTGGCCTATGCAAACCGCGGAGCTGCTCGTCCGGCGGTTGCCAGAGTGAGGGCCAAGGATGCGCAGCTTGCCGCAGCACATGAGGCGGCCGCGCAGCCCGGCCCGTAATCAGTGCGGGAGCGGCCGCCCGCTCACTTCGGCTCCGGCGTCGGGCGACATTCTCAAAAAGAACGGCACCGACAGCAAGGATATCGTCGCAACACCAGTGAAGGCCGGGTAGAAATCGCTGCCGATCAGCGTCGTCCCACCCCGCAGGACGAGCGCGAGCTGCAAAAACAACGCCCCGATTGCCACACCCGCCGTTTGCGAGAGCTGCTGCGCCATGCTGGTGAGGCTCGTGGCGCGGCTCAGCAGACCCGCCGGCACATCGGCATAGCTCAGCGTGTTGATGCTGGTCATCTGCAGTGACCGGAAAAAGCCGCCGGCCAGCAAGGCAAGGAAAATCACCGGATGCGGCGTGTCGGGCCGGAAGAGGCTGTAGGCGAACAGAAATCCGGCGCTGATCACGGCGTCCCCGACCAGCACGATGCGAAAGCCCAGGGTGCGGATGATCCGGGCCGCCGTCACCTTCATCGTCATCGCCCCGGCGGCACTCGCGAAGGTCAGCAGCCCCGAGGACAGCGGATCGAGCCCGAAGCCGACCTGCAGCATCAGCGGCAGCAAAAACGGAAGGGCGCCCAATCCCATGCGAAACAGAAACCCGCCGACCGTGGCCGACGCGTAGGTCGGGATCCTCAGCAATGCAAGGTCGATGATCGGATGCGAAACGCGGGCGGCGTGCCGGGCATAGAGGACGATGCAGGCGGCGCCGACGACAAGCAGCAAGACCACGACGGAAGCCGGCAAAGCCCCACGCCCGGCATTCTCGAAACCGAATGCCAGTGTCGCGAGCCCGACCGCGGTAAGGCCAAAACCGCCAAGGTCGAATGGGCGTCGCCCGGTCTCTTTGAGGTCGCCGACGAGCAGGTTGACCAGAAGGATGCCGAGAAGGCCGATCGGGATGTTAATAAAGAAGATCCAACGCCACGACGCATAGGTAACGATAAACCCGCCCAGCGGCGGCCCCATCACCGGCCCGATCAACGCCGGCACGCTGACATACGACATCGCCCGCACCAGCTCGGATTTCTTCACCGCGCGCAACAGCACAAGGCGGCCGACCGGCACCATCATCGCTCCGCCCATCCCCTGGACGATACGGCCGGCGACGAGCGCCGGGAGGGAATCGGCACACCCGCAGCCGATGGAGCCCAATGTGAAAACGACGATCGCCGTGCTGAACACGCGGCGCGCGCCAAAGCGATCCGCAGTCCAGCCGCTGATCGGAATAAACACCGCGAGGCTCAGCAGATAGCAGGTGATTGCCACATTCAGGCGCAGCGGGCTCTCATCAAGCGATCGCGCGATCGTCGGCAGCGCCGTGGCGATCACGGTCGAATCGAGGTTCTGCATGAACATCGCGCACGCGACAACGAGCGGGACCAGGATCGGGCGGGAGCCTCTCACGGGCATCGGCTGGTATAGTCACCGGCTCGCATCTGGCGCAACCGAGGATCCATGACGCGCATTCCCCTTCGGCTGGCGGCGGTCGTATCTCCGCTCGTCGCGCTCGCCGCATGTAGCGGCGCCGCGGTCGTTGAAAGCTCCGCGACGGCGGTAACCGTGCGCTACACAAGTCTCGAGGGCATCGAAGGGGCAACGCAGCTCGCGCAAAAGGCTTGCGCCGTCCATCATAAGACCGCCCGGCTGCGAAACACCGCCAATTTCGGCCTCGACGAGCGCTACGGCCACTTCAACTGCGTGTGAGCGCCGCCTGCGCTCACCGGTGCAGCAATAGATCGCGGGCGCGGTTGATCTTCGTCGCGAGATAGCCCGAGCCGCCGTGGTCGGGATGCAATTTGATCATCAGGCGGCGGTGCGCTTCCTTGACCGCCTGCAGGTCGGCGCCGGGCGCCAGGCCAAGAATGGCGTAGGCTTCTTCCTCACTCATATCGCCGCCTGCAGGCCTCGTGCCGCCGCCTCCGGTGCCGCCGCCGCGCTCACCGGCGAATTCGTCGCGCCATTGCGGATGGATCCGGTCGAGATAAGCCTCGAGCAGGCGCGCACCCTCTTCGTCCTCCGCGCGGCACTCCCGAAGCAGTGCCAGGAGGTCGGCCGCCCCAAGCTCCTGCAGGCGCATTCCGGCAAAGCGGCCGCGCAGGATCATACCCTCCATGCTGCCGGTATCGTGGTCGAGCGTCATGCGCAAAAAAGCCGTCGCCACTGTCGAGCTCCGGCCGCCGGCCGGGGGTCGGTACCGGTCGAGCAGGCCGCGAACCCGGATCAGCAGCGGCATCAGCATCGCAATCGGCGCGAGCAGCACGGCGAGCCGCCCGGAAATTGCCAAAGCTCCCGCCGCCGCCACCGCGATGACCACACCCGTCACCTTGAGGCCGCGCGCAAGCCGCGCCGGATCGGCATTGATGAACAGGTGAACCAGCAGCAGAAAACCGCCGAGGACCGCAAATCCGCCCAGCAGGTAGAGCATCTGCGCCGCTTACTCGCGCAGTTGCGCGGTCAGACGCAGGATTTCCCCTCCCTTTTTCTCGCCATAGGCAGTCAATGCGCGGTAGCCCCCCGCGGCATAAACGGCGACCGCGCCAAGCAGTTCTTTGAGGCGGTCGGCGCTGGCGAGATCGAAACTCAGATAGGCGCCGCGCGAGAGGCCCGCCATCTGCTTAAAGGCTGCCGCCGCAGTTCGGTCGCCCCCTTCGTGGAAGAGAAAGATCGGCACGCCGAGAAGCCCGAGCTCGCCAGCCAGCCGGCAGAGCCGATCCACCTTTTCCTCCATCGCGTCGCCGACAAACACCAGAGCGTTGACCCTGCGGGTTCGGGTCTCGCGGATCGCGTGGCTCAAAACGCGCTCAATCTGGGTCTCACCGCCGACACAGAAAACCGATCGCATGATCCGGTGCAGCTCGGCCGCGGTCGTCATCCAGCGGCTCGATTTGCATTCCGAAAAGCCGCGATAAAAGACAAGCTGGATCTCTAGGCCGCCGAATGCGGCCGTCGCCTCGAACATCTCCCCCTGAATGCGACAGGCGCGGTCCCAGGTAGGCTCGCGGCTCGCGGTCGCATCCAGCGCGAAGATCAGCCGGCCGCGCCCGCCCGCGGACACGGGCGGCGCCTTGCTGAGCTTCTCCAGAAATCGATCGACCTCGGCGGAACGGGCCTCGGTCGGCAGCCGGTTCTTCTTGTCGCTCATCTCGCCCCTCACGCCGGGCCGAGCCACACCGAGGTATCGTGAAATACAGCGCCGCCCCGCGGCAAACCGGGATCGGCGCTCGTCAACAGATTGATCCCGATACCCTCCTCGAAGGCATAATTGGGCCACAAGCCTTCGACGATCACCACCGGTTTTTGCATCCCGTCAAACGCGCGTGCCTCGACGACGACACTGCCGCGGCGATTGCCGATGCGGACCCGGCTGCCATCGCCGAGGCCGAGCTCGGCCAGCGCTTCCGGGTGGATGAGGGCCGTCGGCCGGCCCTCGCGGGCGACGCTCGAGGGCGTATTGCTGAAGCTCGTATTGAGAAAGGACCGGGACGGCGCCGCGACGAGGCGGAAAGGCCGCTCGGCATCCCTCCCGTCAATCACCGCGACATGGTCAGGGAACGCGGGCAGCTGTGCATGCTCCGGCCCGATCACCCGCCAATCGGCGCGGAAGTGAAATTTGCGGTCGGCATGACCAAAGCCGTCAATGAAATGGCCGGTGGCAAAGGGCGGGCAGCAATCGAGCCAACCCGTTTCCGGGAAGCACGCGAGGCC
>JAFMSA010000846.1 GCA_017353855.1 Alphaproteobacteria bacterium | reverse complement strand
AGGCGGTGGCCCCCGAAATGATCCCCCAGGTGATCATGATGCGCGCGATCCAGAGGCGGGCGCCGACTTTTTCGAGGATGATGTTGCTCGGCACTTCAAACAGGACATAGCCCCAAAAGAATGCGCCGGCCGCCATGCCGTACCATGCGGCGTCGAGCCCTAGATCCTTGTTCATCGTGAGCGCCGCAAAGCCGACATTGATGCGATCGAGGTAGCAGAAGAAATATGTGAGGACCGCAAACGGCAGGATGCGCAGATACACCTTGCGCATGGTCGATTGTTCTAATGTGCGGGTCACGTCATCCTCTAGGAGTGGTTACGGGAGATCGGCGGATCCGAAAGCACGCTATTTCAGCTGCTTAGCCTATCCGCAGATTGCCCGCTCAAACAACCGGTCGTTTGGTCATTGCAGCGTTGCGCCGTCATAAGCCGCGATAATGTGGCGTGCTTAAGAGCGCTCGCCAAGGCTGGCGGACGGATCGCCGCAGGTGACGCCGGTCTGGTTCTTAGATCCGCGTCGGGTTGCGCGCGCCGTCGAGAGCGCGGCAAGGTGCATGTCGACTCACGGGCCGGACAATATCTCGGGAAAGAGACCTATCCGTTCCGCCAACCCGGCGAGCTGCGCTTCATCAAATCTCTCCGGGGCGGATACCCCCGTGCCTTCAGGCATGGGGAGCAGCCCCGTCGCATGGACGGGGACTCCTGAGTTTGCCCGTAAGGGCCTAGCGACGAGAAACTTGCGTCCCTGCTCCTCTCGCCATTCCTGTCGGGCAGCATTTGAGACAAGCCCGTTTCGTCCCGACCCCCGGGGTTGTCTACGGCCTGTCCTTCGAGACGTCGAACTGGAGGAGGCATTCGGACGTCGGTCTTGAACTTCCCGGTCAACGTACTCTCCGGTCTCCTTTCGACTTAGGGGGCCGAGCGCGGGGCTTCCGAGAAAGCCCCCGGCTTTACCGTGGGGTTCGCTTACGTACGTCAGCTGCCGTCCGCAGCGCCCCGGGAATGAGGGACCAGCTGCCGTTGCGCGGCGCGACGCCTAGCGCAGCCGCGGACCGGAGTCCATGCCCAGATACACCCGACCGCCTATCGGATACCACTCCGGCGCGATCGTGACGGTCTGGCCGACGGTGTGCAGGTCGCGCCAGCACTCGGCGAGCCGGCTTTCGCGTTTGAAGGAGGTGCTCCCGCCGTGCCGGTACGCCAGGTCCATGGCCTGACGCGCGCTGTCGCCGGAATAGACGGCTGCAAGCCGGCAGCGGGCGCGCTGCTCGAGTGTCGTCTGCTTCCCGGCGGCAACCGTGTTCCACAGTTCGGCAATCATCGCGCTGCGGTAGGCGCGCCCGGCGTTGAGGATCGCGTCGGCCCGTCCGACGGCATCCTGCACCTGCGGGTTCTCGCAGAGCAGACCAGGTCCCCGGCCGCGCGGCGTCTTGCCGCCGGCGAGTTCGATCAGCGCGTCGATGCCGGCCCGCGCGAGGCCGGTGATGACGGCGCTGTGATGCGGCCCGACCCAG
This sequence comes from Alphaproteobacteria bacterium, assembly GCA_017353855.1. Classification (GTDB taxonomy): domain Bacteria; phylum Pseudomonadota; class Alphaproteobacteria; order ATCC43930; family CGMCC-115725; genus AP-15. Next base: position 524 of record JAFMSA010000846.1, on the reverse strand, counting down.
CATTGGACCGGCAGCGCATAGGTGATGCCGGGCCAGCGCTCCCATTGGTTGTCGAGCGGAATGCCGGCATGGGGCATCGTCCGCCGCTCTGGCAAGAAGACGCCTTCGACCGTCCAGTCGAAGCTGCCGGTGCCGCGCAGTCCGGTCACCTCCCAGCTTCCCGGCACGATCTCCGCCTCGGCACGCGCGAACACCCCGCGCAAGTAAAGCGAACCGCCATCCGGGCGGCGGCGCGGCTGCCCGTCAGTGTCGAGCACCTGAAAGCTTCCCAGCATCCAGCTGGCTTCACGACAGCCGCTGCCGAACTGCCAGCGGCCTGTGACGCGGTACCCGCCCGCGACCGGGACCGCCTGCCCGCCGCCCGGCACCGCAGTGCCGGCGATGACCGTGTCGGCCCGCTTTCCGTAAATTTCGTCGATACCCTCGTCGGGCAACCCGAGACTCACCAGTTGGCCGACGCCGCCGTTGCCAAGGTTCCAACCGACCGATCCGCAACCCTCGGCCAACAGCTCGACGACGCGGAG
>JAFMSA010000845.1 GCA_017353855.1 Alphaproteobacteria bacterium | reverse complement strand
CGAGCAGCTTGCTGCCGGTCGGGATGCGCACGGTCTGGCCCGCCGACGCACGCAGGAATTGCGGCGCCAGGCCCGTGTACTCCGGCGGCGTAACCCAGATGTCGATGCTTGCAGCAACCACGGGTGTCCCGGCGGTGATACCCGGTGTGAGCGCTCGCGTGAGGCGCTCCCGCCAATCGGCGCCCGCATCGATCGCGCCCAGCAGCAGCACGATGGCGAGCAGCGCGCGCAGCCCCCAGGGGTCACGCGACGCGAAGCCGGCAGTCGGCAGCCCCACCCGCAGACGGCCCGTTGCGGCCTCCATGCGCCGCAGATGCGCCCGCCACAGCCCGGCCGCCTGCGTGTCGAGCGGGCCGCTCGGCCGATCGGCAAGCGCTTGCAAAGGGCGATGCTGCAGGCCGCTCGCCTGCTCGATGCGGCGACAGGCGGCGGAGTGGTCGGGCATGCCAAGGCTGCGCAACGGCGCAACCAGGCCGGCGATGAAGGCCGCGCCGAGTCCCAAGAGAATGGCTGCGTGCGCTACGCCCGGCAAATTCGGCAGGAGATCGAACAGGCCGAGAATGAGAAAAGCGCCGAGTGCCGCGACCGCCGGCCAGCACGCCGGCCAGACCTGCTCCCACAGCAGCGCGGAACGGGCCAGCCACAGCCGCATCGCGAACAGGGCGCCAAAAGGGGGCGAGCGGTCGGTCATGCGGCACCTCGCTTGCGCGCGGGCTCCTCGGGGATTTCCGAGAGCCAATCAGGAACGGTATCCAATGACAACATCGCATCATAGCTCGGCCGGGCCCGGATCACGGCAAAACGATCGCCGCTGACCAATACCTCCGGCACCAGAAGACGGCCGCAATAGGTCGTGCTCATTACCGCGCCATAAGCTCCGGCCGCGGTAAACGCGAGCAGGTCGCCCGCAGCAAGCGGCGGCAGGTCGCGGTCCACCGCAAATGTGTCGCCGGTTTCACATACGGGGCCTACCACGTCAGCCGGTGCGAGCGACGCGTCGCGACCCGGGAGCCGAACCGGGACGATGTCGTGCCATGCATCGTAAAGTGCAGGGCGGAGCAAATCGTTCATCGCGGCATCGACAATTACAAAACGTTTTGTGCCGCCCTGTTTGACATAGACGACCCGTGACACCAGCAGCCCGGCCGAAGCCGAGAGCACTCGCCCGGGCTCGAATGCGAGGCTGAGGCTGAGCCCGCCGAAAATCTCCCGTACCAGGCGCGCATACTCGGCAAGCTCCGGCAGGCGCTCGCTGCGGTACCGAATCCCGATCCCGCCGCCGAGATCAACGCGCCAAACCGGGAGCCCGGCCGCGCGCAATTCCAGCACGAGTTCCGCAACCCGCTCGAAGGCTCGCCGGTAGGGCGCCAGATCCGTCAGCTGCGAGCCGATGTGCACGGCCAGGCCGACGGGCTCGATGCCGGGAAGCTCGGTAGCCAGACGGTACGCCGCAGCCGCGTTCTCCAGTTCGATGCCGAATTTGTTCTCTTTCCGGCCGGTCGTGATCTTCGCGTGGGTGTGCGCGTCGACATCGGGGTTGACGCGGATCGCGGTCGGCGCAACGCGCCCCGCCGCGCCGGCAATCTCGCTCAGAAGGCGCAGCTCCGGAAAGGACTCGACATTGATCTGATGAATGCCGGCGCCGAGCGCCGCGCCCAGTTCGCTCGCCGTCTTGCCGACCCCCGAGAAGATGATCCGATCCGCCGGAACGCCGGCAGCGAGCGCGCGACGCAGTTCGCCTTCCGAGACGACGTCCGCACCGGCCCCGAGGCGGGCAAACTGGCGCAGCACGGCGAGGTTCGAGTTTGCCTTTACCGCATAGCAAATGAGCGGATGCTCCGCCGCGACGGCGTCCCTGAAGCGGCGGTACAGCGCCGAGAAGCCCGCCGCCGAATAGACGTAGAACGGGGTCCCCACGCTTGCGGCGATGCGCGAGAGAGGAACCTCCTCGGCGAAGAGTTCGCCGTCGCGATAAGGAAAGATCTCACTCACTCGGATAGGACCGCGGGTAAGTGCTGGGCTCCCCCGGCGGCGGGACCGG
>JAFMSA010000251.1 GCA_017353855.1 Alphaproteobacteria bacterium | reverse complement strand
CCGTTGAGGTACGCCGTAATCCGCTGCAGATCGGCGCTGTCCTGAGGGCTGAGCGCAACAGGCGCGGGCGGCACGGCCCCATCGGCTGCGAGCGGGAGCAGCGTCGCTGCGCAGGCGAGACCGGCGACGGCGATCACGGCGCGACGGCTGGTCGTTATAGGTCCCAGGGACGCCCGCGGCCGTCTCCTGTTGGTCCTGATCATCTCGGCAACACCAGCGGATGGAGTATCAATGCCTGGCAGATGACGCTGCCCAAAAGGTGCGTCAATTGCGATCAATCGCCGCCACGAACCAGAACTTCGCGCTTGCCGACATGATTGGCGGCGCTGACGATGCCCTCGGCCTCCATTTTCTCGATAATCCGCGCCGCGCGGTTGTAACCGATCTGAAGATGCCGCTGCACGAAGCTCGTCGACGCCTTGCGCTCCCGGCATACCACCGCAACAGCCTGCGCGTAGAGCTTGTCCCCGGATCCGCTGTCCGCGTCGGCGCCGAGCGGGTCGAAGGGCACGTCGTCGTCTTCGGTGATCTCGTCGATGTAGTGGGGGGTGCCGCGCGTCTTCAGGAATGAGACGACGCGCTCGACCTCCTCATCGGACACAAACGGCCCATGGACCCGAGTGATCCGACCGCCGCCCGCCATGTAGAGCATGTCGCCGCGGCCCAGCAGCTGCTCGGCGCCGCCTTCGCCGAGGATCGTGCGGCTGTCGATCTTCGAAGTCACCTGAAAGCTGATGCGGGTCGGGAAGTTCGCTTTGATCGTGCCCGTGATCACGTCAACGGAGGGACGTTGCGTCGCCATGATCAGGTGGATGCCGGCCGCGCGAGCCATCTGCGCGAGCCGCTGGATCGCCGCCTCGATCTCCTTGCCGGCGACCAGCATCAGGTCCGCCATTTCGTCGACAACGACGATGATGAGCGGCAGCTCGCTGGTGTCCAGCGGCTGCGACTCAAAGATCGGCTGACCGGTTTCCGGGTCAAATCCCGTCTGAACGTTGCGCACCAGATTCTCGCCTTTGGCCTTGGCTTCGATCAACCGAGCGTTGAACCCATCGATGTTGCGCACCCCGAGTTTCGACATCTTTCGATAGCGGCTTTCCATTTCGCGCACGGTCCATTTGAGCGCCATAACCGCTTTTCTCGGATCTGTGACGACCGGCGCAAGAAGATGCGGGATGCCGTCATAGACCGACAGTTCGAGCATCTTCGGATCGACCATGATGAATTTGCAGCGGTCGGGCGGCATCCGGTACAGGATCGACAGAATCATCGTATTGATGCCGACCGATTTCCCGGACCCCGTCGTTCCGGCGATCAGTAAATGCGGCATCTTCGCCAGATCGGCGAGGACCGGTTCGCCCGAGATGTCCTTGCCGAGAATCAAGGCCAAGCGCCCAGGATGGTTCTCGTAAAGAGGCGAGCCGAGAAGCTCGCGCAGGAAGACCGTCTCTGCCTTCCGGTTCGGCAGCTCGATGCCGATCACGTTGCGCCCGGTTACGACGGCCACTCGCACCGAGATGGCGCTCATCGACCGGGCGATGTCATCGGCCAGTCCGATGATCCGCGAGGCCTTGATGCCGGGCGCCGGCTGCAGCTCGTAGAGCGTCACGACCGGTCCGGGACGGATCTGCACGATCTGCCCGCGGACCCCGAAATCTTCGAGCACTGTCTCGAGCAGCCGCGCGTTTTTCTCGAGCGCCTCTTCGTTGATTGTCTCGGGTTTGACCGCTGGCGGCCTCGCCAGCAGCTCGAGGGAGGGCAATACGGGCCGTCGCTCGGGCTCGAGATCGAGAGCGGGCTGCCGCTCCTGCTCGAAACGCTTGCCTTGCGGCTGCGGCTTTGCCCTGGGCGCGACGAACCGAACGAGCCCGCCCCGGTCCCGCTCCCCCCGCTGAGGAAGGTCATCGTTGAGACGGGGCTCGCGCCGGTTAGGCAGCGGGGTGACGACGGCCGAGTGGAGCGGTCGGGACGCGCCGTCGCCGAGGCCGCTGCGAGCAAGAAGCGGCCGCTGCCGGCAGTGCCACAGCCGGCTGGCCAACCGGCCGACGGCCATCGCTCCTCGGCTGCAAAGAGCCGCGAACCGGCCGGCGCTTTGGCCGATTTCGAGCCAGTCATTCAAAGAGAGGCCCACGCTCGCCAACAGCAAGAGCCCCGCCACGGCCGCAGCCCCCATCGAGATCGGCAAGGCGGCCTGGGCAAGCCCCAAGCGCGACAGAAGCCGCTGCAGCGCCCATCCGACGATGCCTCCCGGATCTGCCGGTGGCGCAGCAGGCGCCCGCAGATCAATAATCGAAACGGCGAGCGCCCCCAGCACCAGGATCACCGGAAGCAGCGCCAATCTGGGCCAGATTCCGCGCAGCGGGCGGCTCAGCAGCAGGCGGAACGACCATGCGAGAAGCAAACCCGGCAGGAGGAAACTCGCGAGCCCGAAGCTCTGCCACAGCAGATCGGCGAGCACCGCCCCATCACGTCCGAGAAAGTTGTGCGGCGCTGCATCGACCGCCGTGTTGAGCGAGGCGTCCCGCGCGTCATAGGTCGCCAGCATCAGCACCAGCAGAAGGCATGCAAGCAACAACCCGAAGCCCACCAGCTCGACGAGACGCCGCTGCAGTGCCGGCAATAACCGGCTGACGCCGCCCGCGCGGCGGCCAGAGCCGCTCGCCCAGTAACCGACTGTTCTGGCCATGCTATCCCCCCGGCGCCAGCCTGACCCCATACTCTTCGATGCAGTACAACAGGCGGCGCCTCAGCGCAAACCCGATCACCTTTGAGGCGCAGGGATCTGGACAGCTCGCCCGGCGGCCTCCATGCTGCGGCAGTGACCGACGATGTCGAGCTCTTGATCGCCGGCGGCGGGCTCACCGGACTGCTGCTGGGCGTCGCATGCGCGGACGCCGGCCTGGCGGTGGCCGTCGTCGATCGTCACGAACCCGCCCTAACGCTCGGTGAGCAATTCGACCAGCGCAGCTCGGCCATCGCCTACGGCTCGCACCTGGTGCTCGCTGGTCTGGGGTTATGGCCTGACATAGCCGCCGAAGCCGAACCGATCCTCGAGATCCGGGTTGCAGACGACAATTCTCCGCTTTTCCTGCATTACGACCACCGCGAACTCGGAACCGATACCCCGCTTGGCTACATCGTCGAAAACCATGTGCTCCGCCGGGCGCTGCTCAATCGCGCCCGGACGATCCCGAATCTGCTGCTCCTGGCGCCACTCGAGGTGGGCTCGATGTCGGCTTTCCCGCACCGCGCGCTCGCAGCTCTTTCCGACGGCCGCCAGCTCACGGCCCGGCTGGTTGCGGCAGCGGACGGCTGGCGATCGCCGCTGCGGCAAGCAGCCGGCATCCGGAGCATCGAATTGCGCTACCGCCAGACCGCGATCGTCACAACGGTGCGTCACGAGCGCCCGCATCGCGGCGTCGCCGTGGAGCATTTTCTCCCGGCAGGCCCGTTCGCGATCCTGCCGATGAGAGGCAATCGCTCGTCGATCGTCTGGACGGAACGGGCCGAACTCGCGGCTCGACTGATCGAGCTGCCCGAAGCGGCATTCACCGAAGAGCTCGTCGCAAGGTTCGGGGATTTTCTCGGGGCCGTGGACACCGCCGGGCCGCGCTGGTCATACCCGCTCGCGCTGCTGCTGGCGCAAAGCTATATCGCGCCCCGACTGGTGCTGATCGGCGAAGCCGCACATCTGATCCACCCGATCGCCGGTCAGGGGCTCAACCTAGGCATTCGCGACGTTGCGGCGCTCGCCGAATTGCTCATCGACGCCCGCCGTCTCGGTCTCGACATCGGCGAAGGAACCTTGCTGCGAGCCTACCAGCGGTGGCGCCGTTTCGACGCCTTGGCGCTCGCCGCAGTGACCGACGGCCTCAACCGGCTGTTCTCGAATGCGGTCCCGCCGGTGCGGCTCGCCCGCGACCTCGGCCTCGCGGCAGTCAATCGTCTGCCGCCGCTGAAACGCGTGTTGATGCGCGATGCGATGGGCATCCTCGGCGACCTGCCGCGGCTCCTTCGCGGCGCGCCGCTATGAGCCGTGACCCGCCGCGCCGCCTCACGGCTCCCGCGTCAATCCCTTCGCGGCGAGGGACTCGAGATACTCGCGCCAGCGTTTCTCGTGCTCGATCCCGAGCTGGTAGAGATAGCTCCAGGAATATATCCCGGTGTCGTGGAGATCGTCGAAGGTGATGCGAACCGCGTAATTGCCGACCGGTTCGAGGCCAATGATCCCCACATGGGCACGGCCATGCACGAGCGCCTTCTCCCCGGGACCGTGCCCCTGCACCTCGGCCGACGGGCTTTCGACCCTCAGATATTCCGCCGGAAGGCGGAAGCGGCTGCCGTCGTCGAACGTGACTTCCAGCACCTTCTCCGACCGTTTCAGGCGAAGCTCGACCGGCCAGTGGGCGCTCCCGCCTGCGCTCATATAGGCCTCCTGCTCCCTCAGGGCGAAGGAAGGCGTTTGGTAGCCGGCTCCTCGTCGCCCAGCGGCCGGGCTTCGTCAACCAGCATAATCGGGATCCCGTCACGGATCGGGTAGGCAAGTCCTGCTTCTTCGCTGATCAGCTCCTGCGCCTGCCGGTCATAGCGCAGCGGCGCCTTGGTCAGCGGACAAACAAGGATCTCGAGCAGCCTTGGATCGATTTCGGGAGTCCCTTCCATGCCATCCCTCCGGGATCAGCAAAACTGATTGCTAATGGCGCGCACTCGCGCTGTCGTTCGACCGGTTGAACACGGCCATGTCGACAATCGCCGTCAGAAGCCTCGCCCGTTCGTTAGGACCGCTCGCCTCGAGCAGCGCCTGTTTCTCGCTCGGCTCAAAGGGGCACATCATCGCGATCGATGTCACCAAACGGTTGCTCGGCACCGAGGCAATCGCATCCCAGTCGGCCGAGATCTGCTGTTGTTGGAAATAGGCCCTCAGGCCTCCCATCAAATGCTCGCGATCGAAACTTGGCTCCTCTTCGCTGTCGAGATCGCGGGCAAACTCGTGCCATTCCGGTGCGACTCGACGGTAGCCCTCCAACAATGGCAGCTCCTCGCGGATGCGGAAGCGGGAGATGCCGGTCAGGGTGATCAGAAAGAGCCCTTCTTCGGTCTCGGTGAACGACGTGATGCGCCCCGCGCAGCCAACCGGATACACCGGTGGATTGGTATCCAAAGCGGCGGGGTCGCTCGGTTGAACCATGCCGATCAGCCGTTCGCCGGCGAGCGCATCGCGCGTCATAGCCAGATAACGCGGCTCGAAAATCCTGAGCGGCAAGCGGCCGCGCGGCAACAGCAGAACCCCCGGCAGCGGGAAGATCGGAAGCATGGCCGGGAGTGCCGCGATGCTACGCCGTTCGCCCATCCGCTTGGTCCTCAGGAAAACATGATCGAGGACAACCGTCGCCGGCCGCTCAAGGTCAAGGGGTCGGCAGGCCCCATAACCTCGAAAAATTTCACGAGCTGCTTGCGCGCGGCCTGCTCGTTCCACTCCCGGTCTCGCCTGAAGAGGGTCAACAGCTCGCTGACCGCCGCTTCGCGTTCGCCACTTCCGAACAGCGCCGTGGCGAGTTCGAGGCGCGCTTCGTGATCATCCGGATTGCCCTCCAGGCGGTCGCGCAATTTCTTCGCAGAGGCCATCGCCTTTTGAGCCTGTTCCGCGAGATCGAGCGCCGAACGAGCCGCCGTGATCTCGGCGTTCTTGGCGCTCTCCTTTGGAACGCGGTCGAGCAGTTGCTTGGCCTTGGCGAGTTCGCCGCCTGCGATCGTCGCCCGGGCAAGGCCCGCGAGCGCCTCGACATTCTCCGGCTCGCGCTGCAGGATCTGCGAGTAAAGCGCGCCGGCACTGGCATGATCGCCCGATTGCTGCGCCTGCTTTGCCATCGCCAGAGCCTCTTCGACCGGCGACGGGCCGGCGCCTGTGCCGCGGCTCAGGCGCTGGACGAACTGCTTGACCTGGCTCTCCGGCAGTGCCCCGACGAAACCGTCGACGGGCCGCCCGTCCTTGAAGGCATAGACAGCCGGGATCGACTGGATCCGCATCTGCTGCGCGATCTCGGGATTTTCGTCGATATTGAGCTTGACCATCCTGACCGCACCGTTGGCGGCACGGACAGTCTTTTCGAGGATCGGCCCCAGCTGCTTGCAGGGGCCGCACCAAGGCGCCCAGAAATCGACAATTACCGGTGCGTCGAACGAACCGTCGACGACCTCGGCCATGAAATTGGCGGCAGTGACGTCCTTTACAGGGGCGGCAGCCGCGCCGCCGATCAAGGATTCGCTTGGCATGACGCTCTTCTCCGGGGTTTATCCAACAACATGGCGGCACGCCCTGGTTATGACAAGCGCCCCCGGAAGGGAAGACAGCGTTCGCGGCGCTCACTCCTCGGGGACGGCCGCACCGCGCTCGAGATCGCTCATCGCGACAA
>JAFMSA010000250.1 GCA_017353855.1 Alphaproteobacteria bacterium | reverse complement strand
CTACTTGGGCTTCCAATTCATAGCGCAACGACGAGCGGCAAGCAAAACCGCTCGGTAGCTGGTGCCTCGACAGATCAGGTGGTTGCAGAAATCCGGCGGAAGTGTGTGCATTGGGTCGAGCGTCTCCGTTCCCAGGCGAGGTCGGGAAGGTCCGGTCGATGGCGATGTGCTCGGTCTCGCCGCTACGTTGTCAAGCCACTCAGGGGCACCCCACCCAAGCGGCATGTTGGGCGCAGCTCCCGGCGAACATCGCCTCTCGGCGCTTTCTTGTCGTTCGAGCGTGTTCCGGCAACCGACGGGTGTCTCCATCCTTCTGCGACATTTGCCCGTGCTAGCCGACGGGGGAAGGAGACGACGGAGGCGCGACGCTTGTCACTCCGGTTTACAGAATCAGGCGTACACCCGGGCGGTCGAGGGTTTTCTCGCTGCTCTCCGGGTCACAGTTTCCGGTTACGTCGTCGCGGCCGGCCGCGCGTCGTTTCCGCCTGAGTCTGGCGTGGGTGTTATCGATCCCGTTTGGCCCGCGTGCTGTCGAAGCGGCGTGGCGCAGTCTCGAGCGCGAGGCGCGCAAAAGCCCGGGGCGTCGAGCGACGCACGAGGCATATGCGCGCCGCCGCCAGAAAATGTCGGATGTCCGGGCAGAATAGTGCCGTGCAGCGTGGCGGCCGCCTGGGTGCTGGTGAGCCTGTCCGCCGGCGCAGAGCGTCGGTAGATCCGGTTCGGTTATGCTGACCGGCGGCTCGGGCCGAACAGCGGCCGAGCCTGTCGAGTTTCGAGACGACCAGCACCTCGCTCTCGCGCACGAAGTCGGGCGCGCAAGGCAGGACTGGGCCGATCTGCGCGCGCACTTATTTGTCGTGCTTGTGGGCCGGTTACGCCCAGCCTCACTGCTGCCCCGGCTTTTCGGTCGATGAGAACGGATGAGCGAGCCAGGGATCGAGATCGTCCTCAAGGCCGATCAGGGCGAGGCCGAACGCGACCGACTGGAAATTTTCGCCGTCCGCGAGCCGGTCGGGGCCAAACCGCGTCTCGAAGATACGGCGCACAGCTGGGATGAACGAGCTGCCACCGGTGAGGAACACGCCGTCGATCTTGCCCGACTGAACGCCTTCGGTCGTGAGCAGTTCGTCCACGGTTTCTTCGATCCGCTGGATGTCGTGCGCGATCCACCGCTCGAAGTCCGCGCGCGAAATTTCCTGCTCAATGTCGATGTCACCGAGCTTCAGCAAAAAATCGGCACGCTGCGCCGCCGACAGCTTCACCTTGGTGTCCGACACCGCCCGATAGATGTTGAATCCCCCATCATTGCGTATCACGTCGAGGAACTTCGCGATCTTGTCGGGCGACAGCGAGGCTCGCTGCAGGCGTTCCAGCTCACGGATGTGCTGGGGAGTCTTGAGCATCGCCAGCTGGTGCCAACGCGCAAAGCTCGTATGATAGTGCTGCGGGATCGGCAGGATTTTGTCAATCGACTTAAAGAGTGTCCCTTTGCCGAGCAGCGGAGAAACCACTGCATCGATAATTCGGTAGTCGAAATTGTCTCCGGCTACCGCGAGCCCCGCATGCCCGATCGGCGTCGCCGCCACACGATCGCCGCGACGCTCGAAGCGGATCAACGAAAAGTCGCTGGTGCCGCCGCCAAAATCGGCGACCAAGACCAGCGCGTCGGATGTGAGCCGCTGCGCGTAGTGATACGCCGCGCCGACCGGCTCGTAGACAAAGGCCGGATCGAGAATGCCGACCCGGCGATAGGCCTCGCCGTAGCGCCAGGTCGCGAGCACTTCGTCGGGCGCGCTGCCGACGAACCTGACTGGACGCCCCGAGACCACCCGACCATCGCGCTGGGCGAGCTGGCCATCGGCGTCGCTAATCAAGCGGCGAAAGAACACCGCAAGCAAATCCTCAAACTTATAGCCGCGCCCGAAGATGCGCGTCTCGTCAAAGGCTGTGCTCGCAACATGGCTCTTGAACGACTGGATGAAGCGCGTTTCGTGCGCCAAGTTCAGATAGGCGCGGATCGCCTGCATCCCTGCATGGGCCTCGACATCGAACCGGCTCGCCGACAATTGCTCGAAGCACAGCACCGAGCGGTAGATGTCTGACAATTGGCTGTCATCGCGAAACGCGACGACACGCGGCTTCTGGGCTGGCCGCGCGACCGCGACGACCGTGTTGGTCGTACCGAAATCGATACCGATCGACAGCCGATCGGGCGTGGTTTCCACCTGCCGCACGCTCATTCCCATCGGGTCCCGGACTTGTTCCAGGCATTCATACAGATGGCCGAGATAAGCCCTGCCACGCGCCTTTTGGCAAGGCCGGCGTCTCCACTCCCCCTTTTAGCTGATTCCGCTCGAGCTTGGCGGCGAGCCGTCTGGCCGCAGCTGAAGGTGGCCCCCGGCGGTTTGGGGAGCCGGTCGTAAGGACGATTTCTGGTGCTCAACCTGCCCGTCTGTTCCGCTCGCTTGCCGCTGAAGGAGGCGCAGCGGGCGATCGCGGAGGATTGGATCGCCGCCTATCGCCGTAATGTGGGCGCTGGGGGAGGCGGGCTTATTGAGGTAGCGGTGAAATCAGGCATCGGATTCCTCCAGGGCTGGCTGGGTGCGAAGGCGCTCGGAAGTGTTCATATGTCATCACTTCATTGGGTGAAACCGACGGGGGCGGACTGCTCGTGTGGAACGGCAGTCCGGCGTTGCGCCGCTGTTATCCTGGACGTGTTTGTGACCGCCCACGGCTCCGGGAGTCCGTCCGCCAGATCTGCGCCACAGCCTATCGCTAACCCCCAATGCGGCGACTGAGTCCGAACCCCAATCCGACCCGGCCTTCACCGGCGCTCTCGGAAATCACAGGCCCGGCCAACGCACCCGGCGACACCCCAGCAACACCTACTGCGTGAGCGAACAGCGCAACCTCAGCCTCGAACGCATCAATCGGCTCTCGCAAGCAGTGGCCGACCTCACCGAGAGCCGCGCTGCACAACCCGCCGATCTATCGCGAAACCAACCCGGCCTGGTTGGAAACGTCGGCAGCGGGGATAAGGCGCTCGGCAAGCGATATGTTGTAATCGGGCCTCTTCCTCGACCGCTACACCCCCGAGGCGATCGGCGAGCGGCCTCGCGGTCGGCAAGTTCGCCCTCCGGCCAGGACCGATAAAGGCAGGCAGTGCTTTTTTCGATATCACCATCGTCGGCCGCGGTGCGCACGGCGCGCCCCGAGGCGGGGGGCGACCCGGTGATGGTCGGCAGCTATATCGCCACAGCGCTGCAGACGATCGTTTCGCGCAATGTCAAACCGGTTGATACAGCGGTCGTCACGTCACCCGATTTCACGCTGGCGACGCCTATAACGTAATCCTCGAGAGGGCACGGATCGGCGACACGCTATTGCCTTCAACAATGATACTCTGGCGCTGATCCAGCAGAATATAAGACGAATCGCTAGCGGTGCGGTTGAAGGCTTCGGAGCGACCGCGGAGATTGATTTTCGGGTCGTGGCGCCACCACTGATCAACGACACTACTGAAACGGATTTTATTGCCGATACAGCGAGCGAACTCGTCGGCCTAGACAATGTGGACCGCGACTGTGCCTTGGTCATGGCCCCGGAACACTTCTCGTACATGCTGAACCATTCACTCAGCGCTTACATCCGCATCGGCAATGGCGACCAGCCGGGTGCCTTTCAGGTTCATAATCCCGGCTACGAATTCAATGACGCGATTGTGCCTCGGTGCCAGTCTGCTTGCCCGATTAGCGGAACGTAAGCTTGCCCCCGGTTAGACGCATCGGTCTCCAGCTCATATCACCGGAAAAGGGCGGCGTCGGCGAGAGAAGGGTCTGCGCCCGAAGCCTTCGGAAGCAGCCCACGAATATGTTATGCCTACGTCCGGATAAGGGAGCGGATCATGCCTGAGCTCACCTACTTCTCGCCGAAAGCCACCAAGAGGGCGAGTTCTATCGATGGTCGTGGTCTGTTTGCCACGGCGGCGATCGCGAAGGGTGAGGTTGTCGTCGTAAAGGGCGGTTACATTCTATCCCGAGAGCAGCGGGATAGGATCGGCGAAAAACTCGGCCCATCGGAAATTCAAATCACGGAAGACCTGTTTATCGGCCCCACGGCGCCGACCGAACGCGAGGGCGGCATGATGCACCTCAACCACTGCTGCGAGCCGAATTTAGGATTGCAGGGCCAGATTGTCTTTGTCGCCCTGCGGGACATCGCCGCCGGCGAGGAACTCACCATTGACTATGCGATGACCGATGACGAGCCATACGAAATGGAGTGCCAGTGTGGCCGCGAGACCTGCCGCAAGCTGATCACCGGAGCTGATTGGCAGAAGCCGGAGCTGCAGAAAAAATATGGCGGGTATTTCTCGTGGTTTATTCAGAGGCGAATCTATTCGGAGTACATGACCGGCGTACTGGAAAGCACATCGTGAACAGCCGCTTGAAGAGCTATTAAGCCCCGATTGGCTCGGCAGATTACTGCAACGTTATGACCTCACTCTCGGAGATCGCTTTATGTGATCGAGGAAGCACTTCTTCCTGCGGATCGCGAGATCGATGGCTGCCGGAGACATTGATCACGTCACCGATTGATTCACAGAAGGCTTCAAGTTGCATCAGCTGCATGATAATTCGATCGGCGGCTTTCGGTCCGGTCACGATGGTGCCCGAGACATGCTCCGCTGACTCGCCGAGCATGCTGCTTGCGCCCGAATCGATGTTGAAGGTGACAAGGTCGCCGTGCGGTGGCTTTTCTCTGGAGAGAAGGACGGCAGGCCCATGTATCTGTCGGCCTCAGCGACCTACCGGTTCGATGGTGCCCGCATTGCCGAGGATTAGGGAATTGCGGCTAAGGCGAAGTGGCCGGGGTGACGGCCATCACAGCCGACCCTTGGCGCAAATTCTCTATCGCCCGAGCGAATGACACAAAAGAGGCATGACTAGTACATCTCATGCGCCGCTGTCGGTATTTTTTTCTGAACAAAGCAAACTTCCTGAAACGCTGAAGGAAGGTTTCGGCGCGAATGTGCGGACCCAAACCTGTCCGCGTTGGATCAGCGTCCGTCTCCTTGTCGGAAGCGAGCGTTGTGCGCTTGGCAGCGCCACGCGGCCTATGGCCACCATGCTGCCCCATCATTATTGGTGGCCCCCGTTTCAGCCGATCTGCCCCAGGGTCGCGTCGCTTTGCGCGATGCCGGCACCGAAACCAAGTTCACCGCTGTTACGGCGCCAAGCAGCAATCAGGTAATCAGTTTGCCTGGCACCTCGCGCATCGCCTCCGCCATCCTGACGGCGCGCTGCGCCGGGTCGGAACACGGAACCCGATTATTGAAGAACGCCAAGGTCCGTCCCAGAGAATGAGCGGACTGGTCAATTGGTCGAGCATCCCTTCGCATTCGGCGACGCGGGGTTCCAATGGTCCGACCTGCCAGGACCCGCAGAGGCCCTTCCAGCCGACCTTTCCACGCGCCTTTGCGCGCGATATGACGGAAGGCAGGTGAGAGATGGTGGCAGCCAAAACGGTTAAACAGAATGGCATTCGCTTACGCGAATCAAGCCCTTCGCAGCAACTGCAACCCATTCGAGATCTGTTCGCATCCCCAGAACGTCATTGGGTTTTCGGGGCTCGAGCTTAGGATTGGCTGGTCTATTTGGTCCCTGGCAGGGATCCAATGGCTGGCGACCTCGATGATGGCAACGAAGAGAACCACCGCAAACTGGAAGCGCTGTCGCTACAGGACTGGCTGAGGGATCGGCCCTTGATCGAATACAGGTTGGGCGAGTTGGCTGAGCTGCACGAGCATCGAATGAACGCTTTTTGAACTGTTGCGCTGAGCCGTAAGGAGCTAACGCGAATGTTGACCGACGCTGTTGATGCGAATGGCCCGCACCGATGACCGAGGTGACAAAGCATGACCAAAGGCGAGGAGATCACCGCTATGATGGCCGGCTTTAGAGGGCGACGATTTTGTCATTGTGATCGCGGTCCAAATCGAGCGGGGCATCTTGCGTTGGGACGACAAGCGGAGGCCGACCGATGTACAAGGAAGTGCTGCACTGATGTCAGCCTCGCGATTGCAATGAGCAAGCCACCGGGCGCGCGTGATCATAACCGATGACAAGAGATTTCAAGCGCGGCCCGCCGCGCTTTAGCGCGGAGACGAGATTGAGGCGCGTCACTCGTCGCCACCATCAACGCCGTCAAAGAAAAGACGGAGGAAAAAACGAACCCGCCACTCCAGGCAACTGGCCGTACGTGTACCCGTACCACGCAATGCGCAGCACGCTCACGCTCTTAAATTGTGCAGAGCTAGACGTGGCGCGCGAGGGCGACGAAAACCCAATCATCACCTGCAGCAGATCATGGACTTACTATGACCAGCGCAACCGCTCCGAGTGCCTTGGCAGTACTGTTCAC
>JAFMSA010000844.1 GCA_017353855.1 Alphaproteobacteria bacterium | reverse complement strand
CCGGCAGACATCGTGCGGCTGCATGCCCATTTCCTGCACACGCCCGCCTCAGTCGCCCGCTACGCGGCGCTTCTGACCGGATCGGATTGGAGCGTTTCGGCGCACGCCAAGGATATCTGGACGCTCCCGGCCTGGGAGAAGCGGGCAAAACTTGCCGAAGCGGATTGGGTGGTGACGTGCACCGAAACCGGGCGCCGGCATCTTGCTGCCCTGACATCGTCCCGACAGGGGGTATGCCTGTGCTACCACGGGCTCGATCTGGAGCGTTTCGCTCCCGCGCCGCTACGTCGGGCCGGCAGCGACGGCAGCGATCCCGATCACCCTGTTGTGCTGCTGTCGGTCGGCCGGGCGGTCGCGAAAAAAGGATATGACGACCTGCTCACGGCTCTGGCGCTATTGCCCGCCGGCCTCCAGTGGCGCTTTATCCACATCGGCGGCGGCGGGCTCGCCGCGAGGCTGCGGGATCGAGCGGACAGCCTGGGGTTGTCGCGGCGTATCGAGTGGCGGGGCGCCCTGCCGCAACCGGCGGTCCTCGCCGCGTACCGCGAGGCCGATCTCTTTGTGCTCGCCTCAAAGGTTGCCAGAGACGGCGATCGGGACGGGCTTCCCAACGTGCTTCTCGAGGCGCAAAGCCAGCGGCTCGCCTGCATCTCCACCAACGTGTCGGCGATCCCGGAACTGATCCGGCCCGGTGTAACGGGTGTGCTGACCGCACCCGGCGACCCGCGCGCCCTCGCTGAGGCCGTTGGCGACCTGATCCGCAGCCCCGCAACGCGGGCGCGGCTCGCAGCGGCCGCCGAACAGTGCGTGCGCAGCCGTTTTTCGCTGGAGCCCGGGATTGAGATGCTGGCATCGCATTTCGGGCTGGCTCTCTCGCCCGCCGCCACGATAAGCGAGGAATTCCGCCCGGCCTCTGGCTGCGTGAGGCGGGAGCCCGGCCCCCTTAAAGCGAGAGTGAAAATTTAGCGGATTTCTGCAGGGTGAGAAATGCGTTGTGTCAGTTATTCGCGTTTTGGCGCGGCGAGCTGCCGGTCCCTCCGTTTGAATTCCTGTTTACGATCGCTACCCGAAACGGCTCTCGGTGAGCTGACTTGCCTCGACGAGCCGCACGCCGGCTTCATGCGGGCAACCGGGAAGAGTTCCCGGTTTCACGGGAAAACCGCGAAGCCGCGGCGTGGACCATCGCATCAGAGCAGGCGGGGGGGAGCCCGGAGGGAATGCGCATCGCCTTCTATGCGCCGTTGAAGCCTCCCGATCATCCGACACCGTCGGGGGACCGCGAAGTTGCGCGGCTTTTCCTCGCTGCGCTGCGGATGGCCGGGCACGAGGCCTTTGTCGCCTCGCGCCTGCGCAGCTATGAGGGCCGCGGCGACGCCGGACGCCAGGCGCGGCTCGCGCGCCTCGGCGGGATGCTCGCGCAGCGCTTTCTGCGGCGCTGCCGCGCAGGGCGCGAGCCGGTGCCGGATGCTTGGTTTTCCTACCACCTCTATCACAAGGCGCCGGACTGGCTCGGTCCGGCGATCGCCGGCGACCTCGGCATTCCTTATGTGATCGCGGAAGCTTCCGACGCGCCGAAGCAGGCGGTCGGCAAATGGGCGGCCGGCCGCGACGCCACGCTGGCGGCGATCCGGCGCGCTGACGCGGTAATCGGACTTAATTCGGCCGACCGGGAATGTGTGCTGCCGCTGCTGCCGGACCCCGGGCGCTGGGTAGCCGTCAAGCCGTTCCTCGATGCCCGCTGTTTTGAACGGCGAGAACCGGCACGCAAAGAACCGCCGCACCTGGTGACGATCGCGATGATGCGCTATGGGGATAAGCTCGCTTCCTACCGGATGTTGGGAGCAGCGTTAGCCGAGTTGCTCGATTTGCACTGGTCTTTGGAGGTGATCGGCGACGGCGCAGCACGCCGCGAGGTGGAGGAAGCGCTCGACCCGGTCAAGGGCCGGGTGATGTGGTCGGGGACGCTCGGGTCCACGGCCGTTCGGCAGCGGCTGGCTGTCGCCGATCTGTTCGTGTGGCCGGCCGTCAACGAGGCCTTCGGCATGGCGGTGCTCGAGGCACAGG
>JAFMSA010000843.1 GCA_017353855.1 Alphaproteobacteria bacterium | reverse complement strand
TCCTTGAAGAGCGGCTGCCCGTCCGATCCCAGCCGGAACAACAGCTCGGGCATGAAGATCGGCACCAGGCGTGCCAGCGCCTTCCGGAAATCGGGGTTCATTTGCTCAAGATCGCCATCGCGTTGCCACAGCGGATCGGAAGATTCAACCAGGGTTGCGCCGAGTGTGCCGCCGAGGGTCGCCTTGATCTCGGCCGCCGCTGCAGCAGCGATCGGCTCGGCGGCCTTGTCGCCGGTCCGGAGCAGCATCGACTCGCGGATCACTCCGATGCGCCTGCCTTTAAGCGAGCCGGCCGCGCCCGACATCCTGGCGTGGCTCGCATAGGGGGTGCCCAGGACAGCCGAACGCGGGACTGTCGTGTACGGGTCGCGCGGATCGTAATATCCGTTGTCGGGATCTTTCAGGGCGTCAAGAACCTTGGCGGCATCGCCGAGCGTGCGGGCGAGAATGCCGGCCCGGTCACAATAGATGTCGGCACCGATCGCGCCGCCGTTGAAGCCAAGCAGTGATTTGTGCGGCAGGATCAACGCTACGGCATTGTGATTGGCCGGCCCACGGGTCGAAGCGCGGGTTTCCTCGCCGAGGCTGCACATTACGAGGTTGGCGCTGACCGAAACGCCCGAGCCCGAACTCGAGCCCAGTGACGCAGCTCGCGTCGTATCATACGGGTTGGCGGGATTTCCGGCCCAGCTGCTGCGCTGATAGCCCAGCACCGAGGGCAAGATCTTTTCGGGTCTGTGGCGGCCCCCCGGATCGCCGGCGCGACCGTTGTATTCCGTGCAGACGGCCTTGGCGAAAATGATGGCGCCCTTGTTGCGCAATTGCTCGACGAGCACATGGTCGCGCGCCGGAAAGTCGATGTCGTAGGCCGCATCGCCGCCGGCAGTCGTACGCATGTCCTTGGTGTCGAACGGGTCCTTGAGCGAGAAGACGACGCCATACATCGGCATTTTCTCGAGATCGGGATTGCGCCCATAGGTGGCGTCGAGCTCGGCGGCGCGTTCGAGTGCGTCGGGGAGCCTGCGGAACTGCTCGCAGACGGGCGGCGCGCCGGGCGGCAGGGGCCCCGCGGAGGGGTGCCGGTCGAATGCGCCGCGGCAGGTGACTGAGCGCTCGCCCCGGATATTGAGCGTGGCGAGCGCGTTGAGCTGGCCGGCATCGGGCAGGCCCGTGATCATCCCGTATTGCTGCTGCACAGACGGATCGGAGCTGGTGGGCTCCATGCGACCGAATTCGATGGGCGGCCCCCGATACCGGTCGAGATCGGGCAGGACCTCTGCAGCCTTGACGGTCTCGGTCGGAAAACGCAGCGGCGCCAGCGCGCGCACCGCACCCGCCGCCGGTGCAACGGGCGCGCCGTCCTCGGTGACGAGCAGGCTGCAGACGCCGTTATAGGCCCGCACGCGGGCGATATAGTGCTGCACGACCGCGACGCAGGTGGTTTGCCCGGCCCTGATCGCGTGATGCAGTTCGTCGATCCTCGCTTCTTCGAGCCGGAACGGCTTGTCTTCAGACGTCACTCCGCCCTCCTGGGGTCCGCTTTGACGAGCGTCATTTGCACGGGCATGCGCACTGTGAAGAGGCCGTCGCAGTGCCGCAACTCCTCTCTGCGGGCGACCCCAGCGGGCTAGCGTGGTGCTGTCGACGTTCCCGAGCTCGACAGTTGTCACGACGACCCCCGCTGGGCCGCGGGACTTCAGCGCACGGGGTGCGGCCCCCCGCGCCTTGGGGACGTTCCGGGGGAAGTAATCCGGCCTTGAAAGCTCATCGGGCCGAGGCTGATTCTTCGCCCCCTCCTTTGCAACGGCGACAGGCCGGTCTCGCGAAGGTCTTGATCAGACAAGAGGTTGCATCTGAGGCGTGTGCCCGCAAACCCACCTCTCTGCTTCGCCACTGCGAAAGATCATAATGACGATCGTTCGATGACGCATCGGCTGTCCTAACGCGAGGTGTCCATGGTCGGCCGCTATCGTTCGCTTCCTCATTCGCTACGTTGCGCACCCTTGAGGCGGTTGCCCGCCAGGTCTCATTCGCGCAGGCGGCTGACGACCGGCTCTCATGCGAAGTGCCGTAA
>JAFMSA010000842.1 GCA_017353855.1 Alphaproteobacteria bacterium | reverse complement strand
AACGCCTTGACAAGATTGTGGTGCTGATCGCCGCCAACATGGTTGCGGAGGTGTGCTCCGTCTACGTCCTGCGCGGCGATTCCACCCTCGAGCTCTACGCCACCGAAGGCCTCAAGCGCGAAGCCGTGCATCAGACGGTGCTGCGCTCGGACGAAGGCCTGGTCGGCCTGGTGTCGAGCCAGGCGAGCCCGATCAACCTGTCGAACGCGCAGGCGCACCCGGCCTTCGCGTACCGACCGGAGACCGGCGAGGAAATTTATCACTCGTTCCTCGGCGTGCCGATCCTGCGCGCCGGCAACACGCTCGGCGTGCTGGTGGTGCAGAATCGCGCCCGGCGCACCTATTCGGAAGAGGAAGTCGAGGCGCTGCAGACCACCGCGATGGTGCTCGCGGAGATGATCGCCTCGGGCGAGCTGTCGCGCCCCGGCGACGATCTGGTGGCGCGCCGCCCGGTGCATCTGAAGGGCACCGCGCTCGGCGATGGCATCGCGCTCGGCCATGTGGTGCTGCGCGAGCCGCGGGTGACGGTCACCAATTACATCGCCGAAGACGTTCAGAGCGAGTTGAAACATCTGCGCGTCGCCGTCGACAGCCTGCGCAGCAATCTCGACGAGATGCTCGAGCACGGCGACATCGTGGAGGCCGGCGAACACCGCGACGTGCTCGAAGCCTACCGCATGTTCGCCTACGATCGCGGCTGGATCCACAAGCTCGAAGAAGCGGTGATGACCGGGCTGACGGCCGAAGCCGCGGTGGAGCGGGTGCAGTCGGACACCCGCGCGCGCATGCTGCGGCAAACCGATCCGTTTCTGCGCGAACGGCTGCACGACCTTGACGATCTGGCCAACCGGTTGATGCGCCAACTCACCGGCGACGACCTTGCGCCTGCGCGCGAGAGCCTGCCGGAAAACGCCATCGTGGTGGCCCGTTCGATGGGCCCGGCGGCGCTGCTCGATTACGATCGCAAGCGCCTGCGCGGGCTGGTGCTCGAGGAAGGCGGCGCGCATTCGCACGTCGCCATCGTAGCGCGGGCGCTCGGCATCCCGGCGATCGGCGAGATCGACAACGCCACCGGCCTGGTCGATCCGGGCGACGCCATCATCGTCGACGGCTCGGCCGGCGACCTGCATATCCGGCCGCTGCCGGACATGGAGGCGGCCTATGCCGAGCGGGTCCGGCTGCGGGCGCGCCGTCAGCAGCAATATCAGGCGCTGCGTGACCGTCCCTGCGTGACCAGGGACGGCGAAGAGGTGAGCCTGATGCTCAATGCCGGGCTCGCGGTCGATTTGCCGCATATCGCCGACACCGGGGCGGCCGGCATCGGCCTGTTCCGCACCGAGCTGCAATTCATGGTCGCACCCAACTTTCCGCGCGCCAGCGAGCAATACGCGCTCTATCGCGCGGTTCTCGATGCCGCCGGGGACAAGCCGGTGGTTTTCCGCACGCTCGATATCGGCGGCGACAAGGTGCTGCCCTACATGCGCAACCTCGAAGAGGAAAACCCGGCGCTCGGCTGGCGCGCGATCAGGCTCGGACTGGATCGGCCGGGGCTTTTGCGCTCGCAGCTGCGGGCGCTGTTGCGCGCCGCAGGCAGCCGCGCGCTGAAGATCATGTTCCCCATGGTCTCGACCGTGGCGGAATTCGACCAGGCGCGCGAACTGATCGAACGTGAGCTGACGCATCTGCGCCGCCACGGCCACAAGCTGCCTGACGAAGTCCAGGTCGGCAGCATGGTCGAGGTGCCCTCGCTGCTTTATCAGCTCGACGAACTGCTTGAACACGCCGATTTCCTCTCGGTCGGCTCCAACGATCTGGTGCAGTTCCTCTATGCGATCGATCGCGGCAATCCCCGCGTCGCCGGGCGGTTCGACGCGCTGTCGGCGCCGGTGCTGCGCGCGCTCAAGGACGTCGTCGACAGGGGCCGCGCTCACCACAAGCCGGTAACGCTGTGCGGCGAGCTCGCCTCGCAACCGATCGGCGCGATCGCGCTGGTGGCGATCGGCTACCGCGCCCTTTCGCTCACACCTTCGGCGATGGGACCGGTCAAGGCGGCGCTGCTCGAACTCGACAGCCGC
>JAFMSA010000249.1 GCA_017353855.1 Alphaproteobacteria bacterium | reverse complement strand
TGGCGATTACAAAAGACACAATGGCGCGAGCTTGCTGGTGCCGCCTCATGGCAGAAGAAGTCCGAACGGAAGCTGAGGGAATGTGTTCGCTTTCGGCGAAACACACCATGGGCATCATAGCCGAGACTTGGGACCGGCTGGGCGAGGGTATAGAACGGCGACTTTCTAATGTCAGCAGGTCGACCGGCTGGGGCGGCGATGGCGAGTCGGGTCTGAGTGAACAGATGTGAAGCCGTTCCCCCTAAGCACGCTCATTCTTGTGCTCTCGTCGTTCTCCCAGGAATAGGGAAATCGCGAACTCAGCCCCATCGTACCAACTGACCTCGAGGGCAGCTCTCAGGGTTTGGTGGTAAGTTTCCGGCACTACGTTGAGGAGCCGCTGAAAGCGTTCGCAAACCGCGCCCAGCCTCTCGTCGACTGCCTCGTTGGCTTTGGCGAAATACTCCATGGCCATGGGCCTCACAGAACTGACTTCTTCAGGGGAGGAACCGCCTATCTACCAGCGGCGGAGAGCCTAGGCGAGGGGCAAAAAGGTGCCACCCGGGTCCGGCAAGCCCGCCCTCGCGATCCTTCCGGCCACCAGACGCGAGGCATAACGGGCCTGTCAACACTGGCGGTCCCGATGATTGATGGCTTAGATGCCTTAGCTATTGATCACGATCGATGCAGCGAGCGGGATGTGATGAGCGCGGAAGCGGGAGCTCCACACATACCCCACGATAGCGCTGTGACAGGGCGAGCCGACGTATTGGGCCGGCTCGCTCAGCGGAAATTACGGCTCGCGACGACGATGTCGCGGGGATCGTAACCCGGCGGCCTTGCGGATGTTGCAAAGGGCGGTTTCGGTGTGCGTGCGAGTTCGGAATCGTCCGTGCGGTCACGCAAGGTTCTGAGGCGAGGGGTCAAATCCTCGAGACGATCGGCGACGAGATGGATAACGCTCTCCTCACGCTGCAATTTGCCGGTACAGCGCAGGAGGGTGGCGCCGAGCGCGGCACGGCGGAAGCGCTCGAGGATTGTAGGCCAGACGATCAGATTGGCGATGCCGGTCTCGTCCTCGATCGTGATGAAGACCACGCCGTTGGCGCTGCCGGGGCGCTGCCGGACTAGCACGATGCCGGCAATCGACATCCGCCGGTCGGCCGGCAGACGCGCGAGGTCGGCGGCGGTGACCATTCCCTCACGCGTGAGATCGGCGCGCAGAAATGCAAGTGGATGGCGTTTCAGGGTAAGGCTCAGGCTTGCATAGTCCTCGACAACGTGCTCGCCGAGCGGCATCTCCGGCAGCAGCGCCATGGCGCGCGCTTCACTGTCTTGCCGTCGCACTCGGGGCTCATTCGGAGGGACGGAGGCCGCAACCTCCTCGTCTGCAGCGGCGAAAAGCGGCAACGGCGGTTCGCCAAGCGCTTTCAAGGCCCACAACGCCTGGCGGCGGTCGATCCCGATCGAGCGGAAGGCATCGGCTTCGGCAAGCCGCTCGAGCACGCCGCGGCCGAGACCGCTGCGACGCCACACTGCGCGCGGATCGGGATATCCTCCTTCTGGCCTGGATGTGACGAGCCGCTTCGCATCGGCCTCGGCAAGCCCTTTGATCTGGCGCAGGCCGAGGCGCATCACCCGTTTTCCGCCTCCCGCCGGTTCCAAGGTGCAATCCCAGAGAGAGTGGTTGATGTCGACGGGGCGCACCTCGACCCCGTGCTCGCGCGCATCGCGGACGATCTGCGCCGGTGCGTAGAACCCCATTGGCTGGCTGTTTAGCAGGGCGCAGGCAAACACCTCCGGATGGAAGCATTTGATCCAGGCCGAGACATAGACGAGCAAGGCGAAGCTCGCGGCGTGGCTCTCAGGAAAGCCGTAGGTGCCAAACCCTTCGATCTGACTGAAACAGCGCGTGGCAAAATCGCGCGCGTAGCCGTTTTGGACCATGCCGCTGACAAACTTGTCGCGGAACAGATGGATGTCGCCGTTACGCTTGAAGGTTGCCATCGCGCGGCGCAGCCGGTCCGCGTCGTCCGGCGCGAAGCCGGCGCCGACGATAGCGATCTTCATCGCCTGTTCCTGGAAAAGCGGCACTCCCATCGTTTTGCCCAGGACCGCGCGCAATTCCTCGGACGGATAGGTTTCCTCCTCGCGCCCGGAACGCCGCCGCAGATAAGGGTGCACCATGTCGCCCTGGATCGGGCCGGGCCGCACGATCGCGACCTCGATGACGAGATCATAGAATTCGCGCGGCTTCAATCGGGGCAGCATCGTCATCTGCGCACGGCTCTCGACCTGGAAGACGCCGAGCGAGTCGGCGCGGCTCAGCATCTCGTAGACGGCGGGCTCCTCAGGCGGGACAGTAGCGAGGCCGAGCTTGCGGCCATAATGTTTGTCGATGAGCGCAAAAGCCTTGCGGATGCAGGTGAGCATGCCGAGCGCCAGCACGTCGATCTTGAGGACCCCGAGCTGATCGAGATCGTCCTTGTCCCACTCAATGACAGTCCGGTCTTTCATCGCCGCGTTCTCGATCGGCACCAGCTCGCACAAGGGCCCGCGGGTGATCACAAAGCCGCCGACATGCTGCGAGAGATGGCGCGGAAACCCGACCAGCTGCGCAGCGAGATCGAGCGCATGGCGCAAGGTGCGATCCGTCGGATCGAGCCCGGCTTCGCGCACTCGCGCATCGGCGATGGGGTCGTTGCTCCAGCCCCAGACGATGCCGGCGAGAGCCGCGACGACATCCACGCTGAGGCCCAGGGCCTTGCCGACCTCGCGGATCGCCAGGCGCGAGCGGTAGCAGATCACGGTGGCCGCGAGACCGGCCCGGTCGCGGCCGTATTTCTCATAGATGTACTGGATCACCTCCTCGCGCCGCTCATGCTCGAAATCGACGTCGATGTCGGGCGGCTCATTGCGCGCGGCGCTGATGAAGCGCTCGAATAGAACATCGATGCGCGCCGGATCGACCGAGGTGATGCCGAGACAGTAGCACACGACGGAATTGGCGGCGGAGCCGCGCCCCTGGCACAGGATTCCGCGCCTCCTCGCAAACCGCACGATGTCGTGTACGGTGAGGAAATAGCGGGCGTAATCGAGCCGCTCGATGAGCTGCAGCTCGTGCCCGATCAAACCGCGGATCCTGCCTGGGATACACTCCGGAAATCGTTCATCGGCACCTTGCCAGGCGAGCTCTGCAAGGCGCTGCTGCGGTGTCTGCCCTTCCGGAATGGGCTCTTCCGGATATTCATAACGCAGTTCGTCGAGGCTGAAGCGGCAGCGCTCCACGATTTCGAGGCTGCGTTCGACGGCATCCCGGTGGCCGCGAAACAACCGCACCATTTCCTGCGGCGGTTTCAGGTAACGTTCGGCATTGGCGGCGAGGCGATAGCCGGCTTCGCGGATCGTGCAGCCTTCGCGTATGCAGGTCAGCACATCCTGCAGCGGGCGCCGCTCCAGCCGGTGATAGAGCACATCGTTGGTAGCGACGATCGGCAGGCCGATCGCTGCGCCGAGCGCCTCGAGGCAGGCGAGACGCTGCGCGTCGTCGCCACGATAGAGGTGATGCGCGGCAAGATAGGCGCGACCCTCGAAGTCCGCCGCAACTCGGGCGGCAAAATCGTAAAGGCAGTCGTATCCCCCCTCCTCCGCCGTCTCAGGCGGCAGCACGACGACGATCTGACCCTCGCCATGTGCGACCACATCCGTGTAATCGAGATGACACTCGCCCTTCGGTGCGCGGCGCTTGCCGAGGGTCAACAGCTGTGTGAGCCGGCCATAGGCGGCGCGATCGGTGGCGTAGGCGAGCAGGCTCGTTCCGTCGCAGAGATCAAGACGACAGCCGACAACAAGTCGGATCCCGACCTCTTTTGCTGCATGATGGGCGCGCACGATGCCGGCAAAGCTGTTGCGGTCGGTGATTGCGATTGCCTGATGGCCGAGCGCGGCCGAGATCAATACCAGCTCGTCCGGATGCGCAGCGCCGCGCAGAAATGAGAAATTGCTGGTGACCTGCAGCTCCGCGTAGCCCGGCGGCCGTTCAGGAAAAGACGCCATGGAGATACCAGTACGGCGCGCCGCCGGTGCCGTGAGAACCCGCCCGGAACAGCCAGAAGCGCCGTCCTTCCTCATCCTCGACCCGATAATAGTCGCGGATCGCATCGCAGCAGCCGGAGCCTTCGGGCTGCCACCATTCGTCGGCGATGCGTTCCGGTCCGTCGGCGCGCACAACCTGATGCCGGCGCCGTCGCCAGATGAAGCGGAAAGGCGGATCGTCGGGCAATAGCCAGAAAGCCTCGACCGGCTCGGGCGGGTCGAACAGCCGGATCGGCCGCGGCGGTTTGTGAGGGACCCGCGCGAGGGGAAGGCAAGGTCGATCGGCCGGCACTCTTACCGAGGCGCGTTCGGGGATATGGCTTTCACGCGCTTCGATCCGCGACACCGCGGCGAAGCCCAGCCGGTTGCCGAGCCGGTCGAGAAACGGGGCGATGCCGTTGGTTTTATCGCCCGCGCCGCAGCCGGCAAATGCGATCTGCTCGGGAGGCAGCGGCTCGACCGCAAAGGCGGCGAGAATCATGTCTTCAATACCGAGGCCTGGATCAACGCTGTCGAGCCGCTCCCTGAAAAGAGCTGTAAGGTGCCGCGGGTCGCGACTCGGGCGGGCGGTACCGAGACGTATTCGCTCGACCCGACCGTCGACCCGATGAAACCCAAGGTCGAGTCGCCGTGCGCCCATCCCTTCCTGTGCCAGACGCAGGATGAGATCGGCTGTGAGCCGCTCGGTTGCGAGCACCAGATCCGCGGGTTCGGTAATCGGCTCGGCGAAGCTCAACCGCAGACGCCAGCTCGGCACCTCGCCCAATGGTGACAACGGCTCGGGCAAATCTCCGAGGGCCTGATCGAGACGCTGTGGCACCGTTTCGCCGAAACGCTGTGTGAGCGCATCGCGCGGCATTGCATACAGATCGCCGATGCGCCTCAGACCGACGCGCCGCAAGCCCCGGGCAGTGAGCGGATCGAAACGAAGGGCTTCCACCGGTAGGAGGGCGAGGGCCTCGCGAACATCTCCCGGCGGGAGAATAACGACGCGCTCGGCCGCTTCCGCAAAGCGGGCGACAGCCCAGGCGGCGCCGATGGTGTCGGCAACAGCAATGCGTCCTGTGATACCCCGGCGCTCGAGACGGGCCAGCAGATCGGCGGCAAGCGCCTCTTCGCCTCCCCAGAGATGAGCCGAGCCAGTGATCTCGATCCTCACCCCGTCCGCCCGGTCGGGAGCAGTCCACGGGCTGTAGCGGCCGCCCCATTCCGCAAGCCGCCGCAGCGCTGCTGCGTCTTCTGCAGGCTCGGCTGCTGCAGTGACGAGGCGCGGAAGAAAGGATAGCGCATCAGCCAACGGCATTCCCGGCGCAAGGCCGGCGGCGGAAGCGGCGGGGTTGACCGCGGCGAGAAGATGCCGGCCTGCGCTCTCGGTGACTGTCGCGAACGCAAGTCCTTCAGCCGGCAAGCCGGGATCTTTCCGCTGCGACAGGCGCAGCCGGTCGATCGGCCAGCGCGGCAGAAAGAGATACATGATCCGTCGCATCCGGCAACTCCATCTCCCAACAGGCGGGTTTTCCGCCGCGGCAGCGCAGAAGTTCGACACGCCAGCGCGGGCGTCCTATTCCCGGCTTGCCCTTGACGGGGTATGACGGCAGCGCCGCGATGCGCCAGCGGGTCATGGCCGCATTCGGCAGAGCGCGCTCGCGGGCCGCCTGCCCGCCGTTGCGCCAGCGCCGCAACATAAGCGCGGTGACGCCGGAGCGTTCCGCGGCGAGCTGCAATCGGCGGCTCGCCACCGCGGGGAGCGATCCGATTTCGCCGACGACAGCGAGGATGCCGTGAGTTCGCAACCCATCCTCCATCGCCCACAAAATCTCGGAATCGCGCAGCGTTCGTACCAGCACGACGCGTCTGGGATCGAGCCCTTGAGCGGCCAGACCGGGCCCGTAAAGATCCGAACGGGAGAGACACCACACCACCATGCCGTCCTCCGTCCCGGCAAGCCGGCCAATGATGCGGGTGGCAAAAGCGGCAACGAGTGCACCGTCCTCTTCGTCGCCGCCGACGCCAAGGAATTCGTGTAAGGCGCCTCGCGCCAGACCGCCGCATGGCAAGGCCCGATCGATCGCCGCGATGCCGAATGGCGCGACCCCATGCGCCGTCGCCGCCGGCTGCTCGATCCGCCTGATGCGCTCGCGGAGCTCGGGAAGGAGAGCCGTTTGCGTGCAAGAAGCGTGGGGCTCTACCGGCCTTTGGGTCGTCGTGCCGTTACGCGAGACCCCTTGGCGTCTCACGCTGGATTGCTCCTGGCTCGGCGCATACCATGACGGCGTCATTTTTAGCCCGTTGACCCTGGCTATGTTCGCTATATGTTCTATTATGGATCGCTGACAATGTCAAACGAGAGCCGCAGGGAGCACGGACGAAAATTGCCGTCGAAGTTAGCGTATCCAGCAAATGCCAACGCTCACGCTGT
>JAFMSA010000248.1 GCA_017353855.1 Alphaproteobacteria bacterium | reverse complement strand
GTATATGACAACGTAATCGAGCGCACCTCGCTGGTATTTGGGTCCGTCAGAAGGTCGGGATCGACAAAGAATTGCACGCCCATATCGACGCTCTGGCCCGGCGCCAAAGTCTGATCGCTAAAGCAGAAGCATTGGAGTTTGTCGAAATAAATGCCGGCCTTGGTCGGGGTCACGTTGTAGACGGCACGGGCGGTAACCGGAGCCGCAGTACGATTGACGGCGCGAAAGTAGACTTGGCTCTGCTCGCCCGGATGCAGAGTTATCGCATTCTGTAGCGGGCGAAATTCCCAGTCGAGGCCGGGCGCGACGTCGGCATTGAAGCTCACTGTGACCGAGCCGGCAGCTATCCGGTTCGGCGCCGTCTGCGTCCGCTGCGTCGTCCCCTCAAAGCCGGTAGCGGCGCAGAATAATCGGTAAAGCGGGACCGACGCGAAGGAGAGGCCGACCATCCCGGCGACGACAGCGCCGAGCAGCAGCACGGTTGCACCGTTGCGGCGCCGCCAATGCGCCCGGTTCGGCGGCGTCATCCTATCCTGCCAACCGGACGAGCGTAATCGCATAGAACAGCGCGACCAAAGCAACCAGCACGGCCACAAGCGCCCGGTTGCGCGCGCGTATCGTTCTCTCGCGGCCGTTCGCCGCCATCAAAGCCGGCCTCCGCCCGCGTGATCGACGAGCAGCAGAGTGAAAATGAGGAACAAATAGAGAAGCGAGAACGCGAACATGCGGCGGGCGCTGCGATCAGTGGTGTCACGGCGGACGAGGATCGCCGAGCCGGTGAAGAGAGCGTTCAGCATCAGCGCTCCGATACCATAAACGGCGCCGGCGATGGCCAGCAGGCAAGGTGCTAAGCTGACCGGCCACAGCAGCAGGGTGTAGAGCAGCATCTGCCGCTTGGTCTCGCTTGGGCCGGCGACGACCGGCAACATCGGCACGCCGGCAGCCGCGTAATCGCCCATCCGGTATAGCGACAACGCCCAGAAATGCGGGGGGGTCCAGAAGAAGATGATCGCGAACAGCGCGACCGCTCCCCACCCAATATCGCCGGTGACCGCCGCCCAGCCAATGATCGGCGGAAAGGCACCGGCGGCGCCGCCGATAACGATGTTCTGCGGCGTCCGCCGCTTGAGCCAGATGGTGTAAACCAGGACATAGAAACCGATCGTCAGAGCCAAGAGCTCGGCCGCAACGCAATTGACCGCAAACCCCATAATCAACACGGAGCCAACACCGAGCGCGGCCCCGAAGCCGAGCGCCTCGCCGGGCATCATTCGGCCCGCCGGCAATGGCCGTCCAGCGGTGCGGCGCATCATCGCGTCGATGTCGCGGTCATACCACATGTTGATTGCACCGGCAGCGCCCGCGCCGACGGCGATGCAAGCCACTGCGACCGCCGCAAGGAGCGGATGAATGTGTCCCGGGGCCAGCACAAGGCCGACCAGCCCGGTGAACACAACCAGCGACATGACCCGAGGCTTGAGGATCTCGACATATTCGGCGACCCTCGTTACCGGCGCAGTCACGAGGCGGAGCGCGGTGCCCGGCCGAACCTCGGACAGATCGCTCATGTTCGCGTCACCACCACTCGAGGCATTCCTCTGGGAATTGCTCGGAATGAGCGATAGCGTTTTCCTGCCGCCAATTCACTCGTCTCCCCCGGGAAGGCCGGGGCGCACCGTTGCACTGCACGAGCAGGCCGCCCCTGCTGAGGCCGAGCGATTGCTCGACAAGCTCGGCCTGACCGTTCCATAGGTCCCGGCCGAAGCCTGTCCTCTGGCTGCGCAAGACTGCGGACCCGTGGCCGGGGCGACCAGCACGGAGGATGGGTGGCCGAGGTCGCGAAGGACGCACTTTAGGCCAATCCTTTAACCAGCTCATCCGACCACCGGCAGCTCTTCATAGCTGTGGAAGGGCGGCGGCGACGACAGGTTCCATTCGAGGGTCGTTGCGCCCTCGCCCCAGTAATTGGCACCCACACGCCGTCCGGCGAAGAGCGTGTGCAGTACGATAAAGATGAAGAACAGCGTCGAGGCGTAAGAGATAAACGAGCCGATCGATGCGACCATGTTCCACCCGGCGTACGCATCCGGGTAATCGGCTAGGCGCCGCGGCATCCCGGCCGCCCCGAGAAAATGCATCGGAAAGAAGGTCAGGTTGACGCCGATGAACGTCGTCCAGAAATGGATCTTGCCGAACGTCTCGTTATAGGTCCGCCCCGACATCTTTCCGATCCAGTAATAGAACGCGGCGAACAGTGAGAATACTGCTCCGAGAGACAATACATAGTGGAAATGCCCGACCACATAGTAGGTGTTGTGCAGCGCAAAATCCAAGCCCGCGTTGGCGAGAACAACGCCCGTGACGCCGCCGATAGTGAACAGAAATATAAAGCCCAATGCAAACAACATGGGCGTCTTGAACTCGATCGAGCCGCCCCACATTGTTGCAATCCAGGAGAAGATTTTGACGCCGGTGGGCACGGCGATAACCATCGTCGCCGCGGTGAAATAGGCGCGCGCATCGACTGAGATCCCGGTCGTGAACATGTGATGGGCCCACACTACCGAGCCGAGAATTCCGATCGCCACCATCGCATAGACCATGCCGAGATAGCCAAATATCGGCTTCTTCGAAAAGGTCGAGACTACCTGCGATATCATACCGAAGCCAGGGATGATCATAATGTAGACTTCGGGATGGCCGAAGAACCAGAACAGATTGAGGAACAGCAGCGGGTCGCCGCCACCCGCGGGGTCGAAAAAAGTCGTCCCGAAATTGCGGTCGGTCAGCAGCATCGTGATCGCTCCCGCGAGCACCGGCAGCGCGAACAGAAGCATGAAAGCAGTCACCAGCACCGCCCACACGAAGAGCGGCATCTTGTGCAGGGTCATGCCGGGGGCACGCATGTTAAGGATCGTGGTGATGAAGTTGATCGCGCCAAGAATGGACGAAGCCCCGGCAAGATGCAGCGCGAAGATCACCATGTCGACAGCAGGCCCGGGATGGCCGACCGACGCCGAGAGCGGCGGATAGAGAGTCCAGCCGGTGCCGGCACCTTCACCGACGAAAGTCGACCCGGCGAGCAGCGCAAATGAGGGGACGAGAAGCCAGAAGCTGATATTGTTGAGACGCGGAAAGGCCATGTCCGGCGCGCCGATCATCAGCGGCACCATCCAATTGCCGAACCCACCCATCATCGCCGGCATGATCGTGAAGAAGATCATCATCAGGCCGTGCGCGGTGACGATCACGTTGTAGACCTGATGGTCGCTTATAAACGTGTTGTGCGGATGCAGCAGCTGCATCCGCATCGAAACCGACAACCCGCCGGCGACAACTCCGGCCGTAATCGCGAAGATCAAGTAAAGGGTGCCGATATCCTTATGGTTGGTCGAACAAAACCAGCGTACGAAAAAGCCCGGCGCATGGCCGGGGCCGTACCCGTCATGACCATGCAGGCCGGCGACATCGATACCGCGCTCGTAAGCCATTACTCGCTCCCTCGATCTCAATTGCCTGCCGGCACCGGCCGGGCGGCGTCGGTCACGGCCGCAGCGGCGGCGACGTGCACCGCACCGCCGCGTTCCTCGTGACTGGCGTATTTTTTCTTCGCGTCCGCCAACCAACGCTGGAACTCGTCCTTTGCCACCGCGTGCACCTCGATGGGCATGAAAGCGTGGTTGATGCCGCAGAGCTGATCGCACTGGCCGCGATAGACGCCCGCGTGCTCTACCCTGAACCAGCTTTCGTTAACCCGGCCAGTGATCGCATATTCCTGGACTCCGAAGGACGGGACGAACCACAGGTGCATCACGTCGGTCGACGTGATCAACACTCGAATGTCGGTATCGACCGGCACCACGAGCGGGTTGTCGACCGTCAGCAGCCTTGGTTGACCCGGCTTCAGATCGGCGTCCTGCACGATGTTGCTGTCGAACGCGATCCCCTGCTGGTCCGGATACTCGTAGGACCAATACCATTGATGGCCGGTAACTTTGATTGTCATCGCTGAGTTCGGCACTCGGTCCATGTAATACATCAGCTTGAAAGAAGGGATTGCGATAATGACCAGGATCAGCACTGGGACCACGGTCCACAGGATTTCGATGACTGTGTTGTGCGTGCTCTGTGTCGGTACCGTGTGGCGGCGATGGTTGAAGCGCACGATCGTATAGAGCAGCAGGCCCAGCACGAAAGCAGTGATGAGGCCGATGATGACCAGGAGTTCGTTGTTGAACGCGTCTAACTTAGCCGCGACTGGGGTTGCCGGGGGCTGGAGACCGAGTTGCCAGGGGCGCGGCTCGGCGGCCTGCGCGATGGCCGCGGTCGCGGCGGTTCCGATTGCGGCAAGCGTCAGGACCGCCAGGACACGCTTCGTCCTTTCGACCGTGAACAGCATCGTCAACCACACCATCGGTGTAGCCTTTCATCTCTCAACAGTAAGCCGGGTGCGCGAGAGATCGTTTCGAGTACGACCATCGGGTCTCGTCCCGTCCGACGAATGTCGCGACGCGACGCGCGTCATCACCGCCCATCACCAATCGCATACACCATAGCTCGTCCAGGGTACAACCGGGACAACCCGGGCCAAACCCGTTTGCGGCAAGCCGCCGCACAGAGTCGGGGTTTCGGCCGGCGGCCGAAGAACTGCGATGGGTTGCGAACGTGGCTTCTTTCGCGCGGGACCGCATGCGACCATATTCAGGCGGTGCTTTCTGGAGTAGCCAATGACCGATCTCGCCGTAACCGACGCTTTATTCTTCGAACGCACTGGTATGGGCCCGACCCGCATCGAGAAGGTGGTCAGCGAGTCGTTGGCCGGAATGGATGACGGCGAGCTCTATCTCGAGTACAGCCAGTCGGAAAGCCTCGCGCTTGATGACGGCCGGATAAAGAGCGCCAGTTTTGACACGACGCAGGGATTCGGCCTGCGCGGCGTGGCGGGTGAGGCAGCCGGCTATGCGCACGCCTCCGAGCTATCGGAGGACGCAATCCGCCGCGCGGCGGCGACGGTGCGAGCGGTCGCGAGCGGGTATTCGGGCGTGTTCGCGGGGCCCCCGCCAGGGACAAACCGCAGCCTCTATACCGATCAGAACCCGCTTGGTCTGGTCGATCTGCGGGCGAAGACGCGGCTTCTCGCCGAGATCGACGCCTACGCGCGCAGCCGCGACCCGCGCGTCAGGCAAGTGATGGCATCGCTCAGGGGGGTATGGCAAGCGGTGCAGATCATTCGCCCCGACGGCCGGCGCGTCGCCGACATCCGCCCTCTGGTGCGGTTGGACATCTCGATCGTCGTCGGTGACGGGGACCGCATGGAGACCGGATGGTCGGGCGCCGGGGGACGCATCGCCTACGAGCAATATCTCGATCCGCAGCAATGGAGGGCGCAGGTCGACGAAGCGCTCCGCCAGGCGCTGACCAACCTCGGCTCGGTGCCGGCGCCGGCGGGGGAGATGACGGTGGTTCTCGGCCCCGGATGGCCCGGCGTGATGCTGCATGAGGCGGTCGGACACGGGCTCGAGGGCGATTTCAACCGCAAAAAGACCTCGGCCTTTTCCGGGATGATCGGGCAGCGCGTCGCGGCGAAGGGAGTGACAGTCGTTGATGACGGAACATTGCCCGACCGGCGCGGCTCCTTGACCGTCGACGACGAGGGCACCCCGACGAACCGCACCGTGCTGATCGAGGACGGCATTCTTAAAGGCTACATGCAGGACCGCCTGAACGCGCGCCTTCTCGGGGTGGCGCCGACCGGCAACGGCAGACGTGAGAGCTTTGGGCATTTGCCGATGCCGCGAATGACCAACACCTACATGTTGGCCGGGACGCAGGATCCGCAGGAGATCATCGGCTCGGTCAAGCGCGGGCTCTATGCGGTGAATTTCGGCGGCGGGCAGGTCGACATCACCTCCGGCAAATTTGTTTTTTCGGCGTCCGAGGCCTATTTGATCGAGGACGGCAAGCTCGGGCCGGCGGTCAAGGGCGCCACCCTGATCGGCAACGGACCGGACGCGCTGACCAAAGTGACGATGATCGGCAACGATCTGCGCCTCGACGATGGCATCGGCACCTGCGGCAAGGACGGGCAGAGCGTACCGGTCGGCGTCGGACAGCCAACTTTGCGCATGGACGGATTGACGGTCGGCGGCACGAGCGCGTGAGGCGGGCCCTCACCGCGCTCTTTCGTTTAGCTCTCGCCACGGCCGCTATCACGGCGGGTTTGCACGCCTGCGAGGCATGGGCTTGCACAGATTTCGCGGCGGCGCGGTCGAGCCACTGGTCACTGGCGGTCGAAAACGGGGTCTCGTGGCTGGTGACCCCGTGCGGTCAGCGATTCTTCAGCCTTGGCGTCAATGTCCTCGACGGCGGCTACCCCGAACGCGAGAAGGACGGAAAGGTCTGGTACAGCTGGAGGGCATTCGCGCCGAGCCTTGGGGCTTGGACGGCCGATACCCGGCGTCGGCTCTCCTCGTGGGGGTTCAACAGTGCCGGCGGCTGGGCGCTGACGCCCGACAGGCT
>JAFMSA010000841.1 GCA_017353855.1 Alphaproteobacteria bacterium | reverse complement strand
CGTCGCCTCAAGTGTGTAGCTGGCCCCAAGTTGGGAACGACGGTTTCGTGGCGAGCAATCTGCGTTTTGGCGCCCGAAAGCGGCGCTGACAGTTGCGGCCGGCCGTGGTTGGCGCTCGCCAGTGAGATGTCGGCCTTGGATTGACGCGGCAATGTGCGATTGCGAGAAGAGCACGCTGGTGATGAGCTGTCGAGCCCGGATTGCTGGCCGAGCCACATTCGAGGCTGGCAGCCAGTTTCGAAAGTCTCGACAGCGTTCGATACAGAGAGACGTGCTGTCGAGGAACGCTGATGAATTGCGTCATCCGCGCGACTACGGGGATCGTCAGGTTGCAACCGCGGCCTGGCAAAGGTGGAATCCTATCTGGTCGTGGAGCGCAAGGGGCTGGTGTTTTTCACATGGGCGAGCATCGATGGCGCCGAGCAGGTCATGACCGCAAAACGGGTCGCGGCAATTATCACTTGCGGCCATGACCAGGACGTAGCGCGCGGCGAGTTAGTGTAGCCGTGTCACGCCGCGCCACCGCGCGTCCGCGCCGGCATGCGGTCCATCAGATAAAGGTTGCACATCGGCAGGCTGGCAACGGCGATGCCGGCGGCGGCTACTAGGTCCATCGGGCGGTCCGCCTCCTCGGCCGACTGCAATGCAAGGCTACAGCAATGGCCGACGACGATGCGTCCGGCGGAGCGGCAGGCGAGCTGCCTTGGCGATATGCGCCAGCGAGCCCGGCTGCGGGGCGCTGGTTTCCGCGCGCTTGCGCGCGCGAAGAGCAACACGTCGAGATATTGCCGGTCGAGGTCGCGGCGCCGCAGGATGCCGCGAAAGCCCGCGACCAGATCGGCCAGCCGCGCACCCCTTCGGCATCGGCGAACCGGTCAGGTGGGACGAGCGAAACGCCCTGCAATACGATGCGGTCTTCCGAGGGGTCTTCGCGGCTGGCCTGCCGAAGCCAGCGCCGACAATTACGATCCCTGGCCAGCACGACGCATTGGCTGCGGGGACGATCGTGGCATGCCATGGGTTCGAACACTTCATCTATGCTTTGCCCCGCTACGCGTTCGATAGGGGTGACGTACTGCCGAGGGTTCACGGGCCGAAATGATCGGCGAGTTCCGCAAACCCGTCGACCACAATGTCGGTCGCGGGGTTGGGCACAGGATCGAGCGGGCCGGCGGGTCCCCACTCGTCGGGTCGACGAACAAAGGCGGTGCTATAGCCGACGCCGCGGGCCGCATCGAGGTCGAAATTGTGGCACGCCACCATCAGGATCTCGCGCGGCTCGACGGCCAGAAGCGCGGCGGCGCGCCGATAGGCATCCGGGAGCGGCTTATAGACGCGCAGCATCTCGCATGGGATGACGGCGTCCCAATCGATGCCGTTGCGGCGCGATGCATCGACGATCAGCGACAGGCTGAGGATCGTAAACGACACGCAGATGCGGTGCCGGCGCAACCGGCGCAGCGCCGCAGCAAAATCCGGCCATGCGTCGAGCTGGTGCCAGCGCTCTGCGATCGCTCGCCGGTCCTCCGCCGAACCGCCGAGCCCATGCTCGTCGAGCAGTTCGCCGAGCACGTCGCGGTGCACGTGGTCGATGTTGAAACCGGGATCGACCGCGCCGGTCATCCGACGCAGCGAGCGGCGGCGATGCGCGTTCGCCAGCGCGTGCCAGTCACGCTCGATGCCGTGCGCGGTGCCCCATGTCGCCATTGCCGCGGTCAAACCGGCATGCCAGTCGAGCACCGTGCCGCCGGTATCGAAGGCAAGGACCTTGATTTGTTTCATGCTCTCCTCAGTCGGCACGCACCCTTGCAGCCGGCACCACGAAGTTGCTGACGATCAGCCGCAGACGCTCATCTTCATGCGCCTGCAGCACACTGCGCAAAACGTGGAGCGCCGCCCCGGTCGCGGTTTCGTTCCAGAACCAGTCGGCGCGTTGGCGGCTCGACGGCTTCGCCGATCCGGGGCCCGCCGCTTCCAGACAATACGCCTTCAGATCATCGACTGCGAAGCGCAGGAGCAATGGCGCCGAGAACCGGTCTCGGAGGCTCGGCGGCGCCTTGCCGCGCAGCCAATGCGCGACATAGCGGGCACAGTCGCC
>JAFMSA010000247.1 GCA_017353855.1 Alphaproteobacteria bacterium | reverse complement strand
AGATCGAAAAGATCGCCGGCTTCTCGCCCGACATCGAGAAGTCGCGAGCCGAGGCCCGCAAGTTGCTGAAGGAGGCCGGCGCCGAAGGGCTCACCTTCGAGATGATGAACCGCGACGTCGATCAGCCCTACAAATATCTCGGGACTTGGCTGATCGATCAGTGGAGCAGGATTGGGCTCCACGTAACGCAGCGCGTGGTCCCAACCGGACCGTGGTTTGCCGCATTGCGCAGCGGCGATTTCAGCGTCTCGACAGGCGGCAACTGCCATGGCATTGTCAACCCGCTGATCGATGTCCAACCCTGGCTGCCGCGCTCGGCGAGCAATTCGAACTACGGCTATTACGAGGATCCGCAGGAGTTCGACATTTACGACAAGATGCTCCGCGAGACCGACATCACCAAGCAGCGCGCCCTGATGTACCAGTTCGTCCGGCGCGTACTGGGCGAACAGGCGCACTTCATCCTTACCTTTTGGTGGAACCGCATCGTGCCGCTGCGTTCCTATGTGAACGGCTGGAAGATCGGGCCGAGCCATTACCTCAATCAGGATCTCAGCACGATCTGGCTGTCGCCGCCGCACTGTGGAGAGTGCACGGACGAACCGCGGTCGGTAGGATAACAACAGGCGGCTAATGCCCGGCCGCCTCTGGCGGCAGTCCGTCGGCGGCCGGAGCATCAGGGTGAATACAGGCGATGTACCGATATATCGTAAAGCGGCTGCTGCTTGTGGTCCCGACACTGATCGGGGCGGCGGCGCTCGTGTTTTTCATGATGCGCCTGATCCCCGGCGACATCTGCATGGTGCGCCTCGGTTCCGGCGGTACCAGCTTCACCGAGCAGGCGCTCGCCGATTGTCATCGGGAA
Source organism: Alphaproteobacteria bacterium (assembly GCA_017353855.1). Taxonomy (GTDB): domain Bacteria; phylum Pseudomonadota; class Alphaproteobacteria; order ATCC43930; family CGMCC-115725; genus AP-15. The sequence continues at coordinate 5,672 of JAFMSA010000247.1, read as the reverse complement.
ATCGGGCTCGACCGGCCCATCTCGGTGCAGTTCGCCGATTTCGTCTGGGGTTTTTCTCACCTCGATCTCGGGACCTCGATGTGGTCGGGAAAGCCGGTCATCGACGAAATCGCCGCGCGTTTCCCGATTTCGCTGGAGATCGCGGTCCTCGCCACAGTGGTCGCTGTCATCATTGCGATCCCGTTGGGCACGATCTCGGCATTGCGCCAAAACTCCTGGGCTGATCTGTTTGTGCGGACATTTGCGATTGCCGGCATCGCGACGCCGTCGTTCTGGCTCGGTATCATCTCGCTGCTCGCTGTGCTCGAGCTGACGCAGATCCTCATCGGACGGCCGTGGATGCCTTCGATCAACTACGTCCCGCTGTGGCGCGACCCGATACAAAATTTGTCGGTTGTGATCCTGCCGGCAGTAACCGTCGGCTATCGCTACTCCGCGGTGGTGATGCGGATGACCCGATCGGCCATGCTTGAGGTGCTGCACGAGGATTATATCCGCACAGCACGCGCGAAGGGGCTGATCCATCGCGTCATCATCAATCGCCACGCGCTAAAAAACGCGATGCTCCCGGTCGTCACCGTAATCGGCATCGAGTTCGCTTTTCTGATCGGCGGCCTCGTCATAACCGAGCAGGTATTCAACCTGAACGGCGTTGGCCGCCTGCTGGTCCAGTCCGTGCAAAACCAGGATTACACGCTGACGCAAGGGTTGGTGATGCTGATCGTGACGATCTTCGTCTTGACCAACCTTGTTATCGATGTGTTTTACGCGTGGCTCGACCCGCGCATTCGCTTCGCTTGAGGGAACCCGCCATGACAATGGCCGCCCCGGATCCTGTTCTTACATCCGCCTTCGACGAGGTCGCGGCACTCCGCCGTTCGCCGCTTGAGAGGGTACTAGGCTTTGTCCGCCATGAGGCGCTCGGCACCATCGGCGTTTTGATTGTGGCGATCGTCGCCATCGCGGGAATCGGGGCGGACTGGATTGCGCCGTATCCCCCGACCGCCAATGATTTCGCGGCGATGACCGAGGCACCGAGCTGGGCCCATCTGCTCGGCACCGACCAGTTCGGACGCGATCAGTTGTCGCGCATCATCTTCGGCGCGCGCACCGCGCTGATCGTCGGCCTCTCGACGGCCGCCCTCGGCGGCTGCGGCGGCCTCGTCTTGGGTGTCGCCAGCGCCTATTTCGGCGGACGTCTCGATCTCATCGTGCAGCGCGTCCTCGATGTGGTGATGGCCTTTCCGCTGATCATTATGGCCATGGCGGTGGTGGCAGTTTTCGGCACCGGCGTGCAGAACGTGATCATCGCGATCACGATCCCGCTGATTCCCCGCTGCGCCCGCGTCGTGCGCTCGAATGCTCTCGCGATCCGCGAGGTGCCCTATGTCGATGCCGCCCGCGCCTGCGGCTTCGGCCATTTGCGCATCATCCTGCGCCACATGGTGCCAAATGTCGTGGCGCCCTTCCTGATCATGCTGACGGCGTTTGTCGGCCAGGCGATCCTCACCGAGGCCGGGCTGTCCTATCTCGGACTGGGGGTGCAGGAGCCGGTGCCGGCCTGGGGGCTAATGCTGCAGGGCGGCGCCGAGGAATATGCGACGACGGCGCCGTGGATCGCGGTCTTCCCGGGTCTCGCCATCATGCTGACGGTGTTCGGTGTCAATATCTTCGGCGACGCGTTGCGCGACGTGCTCGACCCGAGGCTCCGCGACCGGTGACCAGGGCTAACGCCCTTCCCGCACGACCGGATTGCTCAACGTGCCGATGCCGGTGATCTCAACCTCGACCGTATCGCCGTGCTTAAGGTTCTCCGGCGCGCCCTCAGTGCCCATCCAGACGACATCGCCGGGATAGAGGGTGAGATACTGCGACATCCGGCTGATGAAGGTGGCGGGGCCGAAAATCATGTTGTTCGTGGGGAAGCGGATCTTCTCCGCGCCGTTGACGCGCACGATCGTGTGCGCCGCATCGAGATCGAAATCGGTTTCAATCCACGGTCCCATCGGCTTGAAGGTGTCGGCGTTCTTGGCGCGCCATAACGTCCGGTCGCCCGCCTGCCAGGTGCGCTCGCTCATGTCGTTGCCGATCGTCCAGCCAAGCACGCAGGAGAGCGCCTCGCGTTCGGAGAGGTGTTTTGCTTTGCGGCCGATCACCGCGACCAGTTCGCCTTCATACTGTACACGCTCGGTTGCATCGGACGGGATCACGATCGGCTCGCCATGCGCCGTCAGCGCGTTGTTGGCGCGGTAGCCGATGTCGGCGGCCGTCGGCAAATTCGGCTCCTGGCCGCGCTTTCTCGCCGCTTCGATGACGTGCTCGGCGTAATTGAGCCCGGCACAATAGAAAGTCCGCGGCTCGACCGGCACCAACAACTTGACCGCCGACAAGGGCCGCCGCGTGTCGGTCTTTTCGTAGCCGGCAAACGGGTCGCCGCGCACCTCGGTTACGACGTCGCCGTCAACAATCCCGTAGAGCGCACGCCCGTCGGACTCGTAGCGTATCCAGCGCATTGCATTTCCTCCTCGTTAAACCGGCACGTCGCCCTTCAGCATCAAACGGTACAGATAACGCCTTTCGTTCATGTCGTAATCGGGGTTGGCCTTGTGCATGACGCTGCGGTTGTCCCAGATCACCATGTCGCCGTGCTGCCATTGGTGACGGTATTCATATTTCTTCTGCGTGGCGTGCGTCATCAGCTCGCTCACGAGATCGAGCGCCTCATCGTCCCCCATTCCGACGATGGATTCGATCCGCACGGGATTTAAATAGAGCGCCTTGCGGCCGTTTTCGGGATGCGTGCGCACCAGCGGGTGAATGCCCGGCGGCGGTAATACCCTCGCGCTGGCTTCACTGAGCGGACGCAATTCTCGCGGGCTGTACCTGCTCTGATAAACATGCACCGCGTTGAGATCCTCGATCCGGCGCTTGGTCGGCTCCGGAAGATCGTCATAAGCCTCATGCATATTAACGTACTGCGTGTCGCCCCCGGTCGTCGGTAGTGAAGCCGGGAATAGCAGCGTCGCCTTCGGCGGCGCCGGGTGATTGGAGTGATCGGTGTGGAACGTCTCACCCGAAATAAAGCGTTTGCCGGGCACTGTCTGCTCGTTCGACACAAAATACATCTGCGGATAGCCCGGAACGTGCAGTTCCTTCTTGTCATGCGGCTGGAGCTCGCCGAAGAGCTCGGCCGCCGCAATGAATTGCGGCGGCGTGAATTGCTGATCGCGGATCACCACGACGTGGTAGTCGATGAAAGCACGGTTGAGCGCCTCGCGTGTCTCCGCGGCGACAGGCTCCGTCAAATCGAGACCGCGGAATTCCAGCCCCATATGCTGCGTCAACGGCGTGATCGTGAAGACCATCGGCAGGTTCCTCCGCTCCCTCTCAACCGCAGAATCCAAGGCGGTAGTATGGCCACCCGTCTTCGCTTCTTGCAACTGCTTCGCAAAATCTTCGAGCCGTCGACGGGCCCAGTTTTTAGCTTAGCGTGGCGGACGGTTCACCGTCACGACGCGCCAGCCATGGCCCATGCCTCGACCTTCGATCCTGTCGACGCAGGTCAACGAACAATTCTCGATCGTAAAGGCGAGCGAGGCTTCGGGATCAAGGCCGAGCGCCAGCGCCAGCACGGCCCGGATCGTGCCGCCATGTGCGACGATGATGACATCACGGCCGGGGTACGCCTCGACCAGGCGGTGGACCGCCTTCGACACCCGCCCGACAACCGCTATGAAGCTTTCTCCGCCCGGCGGCGCTTCATGGGCGGGAGCATGCCAAAAGCGGTGGAAATCGCCGGCTCGGGTCTCCCGCAGCTCCTCGTAGGTGAGCCCCTGCCACTGCCCGAAATTCTGCTCGGCGAGCTCCGGCACCTGGATAATGCCGGGGCCGGGAATTCGCTCGGGGCCGGGCAGACCGGCACGGATGATCGCCGCGGCCGTCTCGTGCGTACGGCGCAGCTGGCTCGTCACCCAAACTGCCGCGCGGGGCAGCTTTTCGGCAAGGCCCGTGAACGATCCGGTGTCGGAACAGTCGCAAGAAAGGTCAGTCTGCCCGTAAATGCGCCCGGCATGGTTGACCGGCGCATGGCGGACCAGCCAAAGACGCGTCGTGATCCCGCTCACTTTGCCGACGCCGTGAGCAGCATCACGATCTCTGCGATCTGCTGAAACCCACCGAGTATGTCGCCCGTATAGCCGCCGATCCGGCGCCGCGCGATCCTCGCCACCGCCCAGACGGTTACGCCGGCGAGGCAGATGCCGATAGCACCCCGCATCGGGCCGAGCGCGGACAAACCGACCAGGATACCGATTACGGCAGCGCCGGCGAGGCCCGGCACGCTTGGCGCTCCCGCCGCTGCGCCGAGACCGTCGGTCCGCGCCGGGGACATTGTCCGCATTGCCACCGGTAGTGCGGCGCGCGAAACCGCATGCGCCGCAACCAAGGCAAGACCTCCGTGGACCGCATCGCCGATCGAGGCCAGCGCCGCGGCCCGCAACAGCACGCTCAATAAGATGGCCAATACGCCGAAGGTGCCGTGCCGGCTGTCGCGCATTATCGTCAGCGTTGCTTCCCGGTCGCGTCCGCCCAACAACCCGTCGGCCGTGTCGGCAAGCCCGTCTTCGTGCAATGCCCCGGTGAGCGCGACACCTGCTAGCACCGCTATCGAGGCCGCCGGCAAATCCGCCAGGCCGGACAGCTGGGCCACGAAAAAGACCACCGCGACCGCGGCTCCGATGCCGCCGCCAACCAGCGGAAAAGCCCATGCCGAACCGGCGAGCTGCCAAGTCCCGCGTGCCCGAGGGTCAACCGGAAGCTGCGTAAGAAACGCCGTCGCGACAGCAAATCCGGCAAGAAGGCCGGCCGGATATCGGACGCGCCCGTGTTGATCGTTCATCGCAAAGAAGATGCCCGCTTCGTCATATCCGGGAAAGGAGGTATTCAGAGGCCGGTCCATCGCCGCGGGATCACGGGCGGCGCCGCGCCACGCGAAAAGGAAAACCAATGGCTGATCCGGTTGCAAACCTGGACGAGATCCGCGCGCTGCTGGCTCATCTGCCGGCACCCGATCTCGCGGCCGGTACGGCGGCGGCGGCGCGACAGGCGCAATTGACCAAACCGGCCGGCTCGCTCGGCCGGCTCGAGGAGTTGGCAATCTGGTTCGCGACATGGCAGGCGCGACACCCGCCGCGGCTGGAGCACGCGCGAACTCTGGTATTCGCCGGAAATCACGGTGTCGCCGTACGCGGCGTCTCGGCCTACCCCGCATCAGTCACCGCACAGATGGTGCAGAATTTCATCTCGGGCGGCGCCGCCGTGAACCAGCTCTGCCGAGTGTTCGACGCGGGTCTCAAGGTTTATGAGATGGACCTCGATACGCCGACCCGCGACATTGTCGACGAGCCGGCGATGAGCGAGCAGGAATGCGCCAAGGCGATGGCCTACGGCATGATGGCGGTCGAGCCCGGCATCGACCTGTTGGCGCTGGGCGAGATGGGCATCGGCAACACGACCGCCGCCGCGGCGCTCTGCGCCGGATTGTTCGGCGGCGCGGGGCCGTGGTGGACAGGACCGGGAACCGGTGTCAGCGGCGCAGGGCTCGAAGCCAAGCGCCGGGCTGTCGAGGAAGCGGCCGCGCGGCATCGGCCGGCGGCCCGCGATCCCTTCGACAT
>JAFMSA010000246.1 GCA_017353855.1 Alphaproteobacteria bacterium | reverse complement strand
CGCGGAGCCGCCGCCTCACCAAGCTGAATAGTGGCCCCTCCGGCCCGACTTCCATATCGCGCTGGATATAGACCGTAGCTTCGGCTATGCAGGGGTTCGGCCAGAGCTGCCGTCCTCCGTACTTCTCTGCGGCCGCCGGGTTCGAGAAATCGGTTTCTATCGGTTTCGTCAATACTGGTACGGTGGCGGGCCCATAGTAGTGGGCGACGTAGCCATTTATGCGGCGGGGCCTTTTATCAGCAAATGGAGAGCCGATCACGCTGAGAGAGCCTGCTTCAACGCTGTGCGTTGAGCTACCGGCGTTCGAAGGGCCCGCGTTAGAGCGGCGGCTATCGAGGGTTATAAATAACTTCCAGCAGCCGGGTCGAGACCGCGACAGGCCGAGAACCCCGAACGAGGGCATTAGCCCGCCATCGCTGTCAGGGGCACGGGCGCAAACGCGCTGACGGGCGGGGCCGGGTTTGTACATTTTTCGACTTCGACAAGTGCCGTCGCCGAACTCGGACCCTGGCTTAGCCGCGAGGTGCCGCAGTCGCGCGTCAACACATTCGCATTGCCGTGAGCGCAAGCCGGCTTCTCCTCATCGTGCAGCGGGTCGTACCAAGCGCCGCAGGAGAGCCGGACCACCCCGGGTCGCACCGCTTCCGTAATCAGGACCCCAGCAAAACAAGCGCCACGCGCGTTGGAGACGCGCACGACCTCACCATTGCAAATCCCGCGGGCGGCGGCGTCGACGGGGTGGATTGCCAGAGTTTCGCGTCCCGCCGTTTTGCCTCGCGCGCTGACCGGCCCTGCATCCATCTGGCTGTGCAGCTTGTGGCGAGGCTGGCTCGAGACGAGGTGAAGCGGGAAGGCTGCCGCTTGCCTGCTGCCCAGCCATTCCGCGGGCTCGATCCACGCGGGGTGCGGCGGGCAATCATCATAGCCGAACCCGGCGATCTCGTCGGAATAGAGTTCGATCCGGCCGGAGGAGGTGCGCAGCCGGTTCTTCCTGGGGTCGGCGCGGAACTCGGCAAATAGTACGTATTCGTCAGTTCGCAGCGGTATTTCGACCCAGCCCCTCTCCCAGAATGCGTCGAACTCCGGCACGAGGTTGCTTTGCGCGCGCTCGCGGAATGCGTCGTAAATGCAGCGCAGCCAGGCCGTCTCGTCGCGGCCTTCGGCGAAGGGCGCCTCGCAATCGAGGCGCCCTGCAAGATCTCGAAAAATATCGAAGTCGTGCCGCGCCTCGCCAACGGGTTCGATCGCCTTATGCATCGCGATCACGAACCGGTCGCGGGGCGAGCCGCCAAGGTCGTTGCGTTCAAGCGAGGTCGTCACCGGCAGCACGATGTCGGCATGGCGGGCTGTCGCCGTCCACCACGGCTCGTGCACGATGATAGTCTCCGGGCGCTGCCAGGCGCCGCGCAGCCTGTTCAGGTCCTGATGATGATGGAAGGGGTTGCCGCCTGCCCAATAGACGAGCCGGATGTCGGGATAGGTGAAGCTCTTGCCATCGTAGTCGTAGCGCCCGCCCGGGTGCAGCAGGCAGTCCGCAATGCGGGCAGCGGGTATCGCGAGCCGCGCGGGATTCGGCAGCACCGGCATCGCCGGAGCGGGAAACAGGAGCGGTGGCTCGGCGAGCCCCGCTCCCGAGCCATAGCCGAAGCCAAACCCGCCGCCGGGTAGCCCGATCTGGCCGAGACACGCCGCCAGCAGCACCAGCGCCCAGTAGGGCTGCTCGCCATGGTCGGCGCGCTGCAGCGACCATGACGCGGTCAGCATGGTGCGTTCTGAGGCCATCTGCCGCGCCAGGGCGCGGATCGTCTCCGCCGGTACACCGGTGATTGCCGCCGCCCACGCCGCGTCCTTCGCCTGATTGTCATCCACGCCGGTCAGATAGGGCAGCACGCGTGGGAAGCCGCTGCAGCAGCGCGCAAGAAAAGCCTCATCGTGGCGGCGCTCGGATACCAGCGTATGCGCCAGGGCCAGCATCATCGCCGTATCCGTATTAGGCCGGATCGGGATCCACTCGGGGCTGGTGGGCTCCGGGCCGTCCTCCCGGATCGGGCTGATGTTGACGACCCGCACCCCGGCCCGCGCCAGCGCCGCAAAGGCGGCGCTCGTGCCGTGCCAGGCGCAGCCGCCCTTGGCGACCTGCGTGTTCTTCGGGTTGGCGCCGCCGAACAGCACAAGGAGCTTGGAATGTCGTGCGATCGATGACCAGGAGGTCAAAGGCCCGGTCACCGACTGCGCGCTCCCGAGTATGTGCGGCAGGAACGTCAGCGCCGTGCCGAAGCTGTAATTGCTGGTCTGGTCGACAAACCCGCCTGAGGAGGCAAGAAACCGCCGCAGTTGCCCGCGCGCTTCGTGAAAATGACCGGCCGACGACCACCCCTGCGAACCGCCCATGATCGCCGCTGGGCCGTGCTCACGCCTCACCCGGGCCAGCTCGCCCGCAACGAGTTTGAGGGCGTGCTCCCATTCGACCCGCACGAAGGGTTCGCGCCCGCGCCCGGCCCCGCCCCCCGGGCCATTTTCGAGCCACCCGGCGCGCACCATCGGGCAGGCGACGCGGGTCTGCGAATACACTGCGTCCGGAATTGCTGCGATCAGCGGTGAGGGATCGGGGTCGAAGTCAAATGGAACGGCGCCGATGAGTTTGCCGTCTTCGACGACGGCGTTGAAAGCACCCCAGTGGGAGTGATGTGGGACGAGCTTGCGATCCATCGCGCTTCCTTACATCCGAACGGCCAACCATAGCATTATGGCGAGAACAATGGTGGTCTCAGGTTTCCGCTCCCGCATCCGGTGCCCACCGATAGCCGTCATGCATCATCATCGGGAAGCCGTTGCAGCGACGGATGATGAGCAAGACCAGGCCACAGAGAGGCAAATATGAAGGTCGCGTATATCGGAAAGCATAGTCGGCGAGATATTACTCTGCGATCTCGTCGGCGGGGCGGCCCGAACGGCAATGCAAGAGTGCTGAGCTGGAGCGCCGGGTCCTGGCCGAGTAGGTTGACGCGTGCATAGCCGATGAGGGTCAAGGTGTGCGCTCTTCACGCGGTCGCAGTTTTCGTGCGCGGCCGCCCACCCTTGCGGCCATTCGCGCGTGAACTTGCGGCCTTGACCGGATTGTGGACACGGCCGCCGGCGCCGCCGAGCGGCGCCGCCATCCATTGTCGCGACCCAAACACGCCTTGGAGCAAGGCCGGGATATACACAAGTCGGCGGCGAGCTTCGGCCAATGCAGGCCAAGGCCCGCTGGGTTGATCTCGATCTCAGCAAGCTCGTCCGGCGTGGCGCCGGCAAGACCTTCCGTTAGCGCCGGCGGAAACGCGAGCTCAAGCCCGGTGTTCGGGCGCACGACGATCCGCGAAGCGCGCTGGTCATACTGCGGCGTCCCCGGTGCTGTAGAAAGAGGTGATGAGGGTTAAGGATCGTCGCTCTGGCCCCCATCCCAGGTTTTGAACTTGGCGCCCCCGGCCAAGCTGTTTTGCAGTCTAGCTGAGGGTCTAGCCATGCCTACGTCGCCGGAATGGGAGGTCGCCGGATCCTTGCGGGCAGATACTTCGTGCTGTGCGAGCGCTGCGCGTATTTATGGCGCCGTCTTCTGCCTCGGCGATGTGAATGGACTTGCCCAGCGAGAACGCGAACTTTCTTGATGAGTGTAGCGCCTGCTCGGCGGGTCCCGGCACCTCGGCGATCGATAATTTTTGTCGGCGGTTCTCGTCCATGAGTTCGTCGGTCGCTACCCCCAACCGGTCAGCGATGACTTCCGCCGGGAAACCGATTGCGATCTTGCCCGAGGCAATGTGCTTCACCTGTACAGGGTTGTTACCGATCCCTTTGGCGAGAAAGAACTCGCCTCCAACAATCCGGTCACCTGTGTAGCCGGCACTTGCATGTAATGGGGTCCGTTGACCCCGGGTATGGCGGCATTGGCATGAAGACACCCCTCCGGCTTGCTGTGATTGGACACGCCCTAGGATAGAGAGACGGCAGGCGAGGTAAATCCTCGCTCGCCTGCTTATTGCCGCATGACTGCATAAGGCGGAGAATGAAAGCTGGTGCCGAGCGTGGCTACGCGAGCCATTGCTCGCGGCTGATTCGCCATTTGTTGACGGGCATCTCCAGTAGCAACTCGGCGTCGATTGCATAGCCCATATTGTTGGCCTCCTCGAACACGACCCAGCGCGACTCTTCTCGGTAAACAGATAGTCGAGGACGTCGCGCAAAAGGCCGCGGTTGTCGAACGGCGTCAGAAGATGCACCCAGGCGCGTCCGAAAGAAGAGCTAGTGATCCGCCCACCCGGCGGTGCGACGTGGATTGTCAGGCGGCGGAAAATCGCGGCCGCAGCGCCATCGGCGAGAAACAGGCTTGCCGGATTGGCGACGAAGCCGGCGGGATCGACTGTCGCGTTACGAAGCCGACGCAGATTTTCGAAAGGAGTATCCGCCAGCGGTCGGTCGGATCCTCGACAACGGTTTAGGCATGTCGTCCTCCTCCCATGGGGGTTTTACCAGAGAAGAACGACTTATTTATCGGCCGTGTCCTCGCGGGAAACGCCCGGCAGGCGCTGCCGTCGCTAATCCGGGCGTGGGCGAGGCAACGGCCAGATCGTGCCGTCGTTGCATAGCGCCAGCAGCATTTCGAGCGGCGCTCCGGTGCCTTCGGGCTTGAGGACGATCTGGATCGGTGTGCGCACAGGCCGTCGTTACCCTTCTAGTGGCGCGCCACCCCTCAAGGGCTCACCGCTGAGGGATGTAGCACGCTGATCCCGTAACGCGTGAAGCCGGTGTCAAAGGTCAGGATGTGATCCAGTTGATGCACCACGATGGTCGCTGCCAGCCGCGCATCAAAGGTATCGAGATCAACAACTTGATGACGCACGACAAGACGCCGCCACTCAACGGCAATAGCTGGCGCGTCCTCGGGAAGGACCGCAAAAAGACGTTCAACGCGGCTGAGCTCAGCATCTGCTAAGGCGACCGGAAAGCCGAGCCCGTTCCGCCCCTTCGGTCCCGTCATTACTCGCCAAACCTCAGTTAGAACCTGCAGCGTGATAAAAACCGGCTCATCGCGGCCCAACAGGGTGGCGACGGCATCGAGGGCAAGCTGATGATCCGCATCACCGGGGTCGATGCCGCGGAGCAGCACATTTGTGTCGACGAGGACACTCATGGCCCGCGCGGCACCGGGCCATAAATTGCAGCCCGACTCACGTCGATGCGCGGCCCCTCGTGCCGCGGCAAATGACCGGTGTCCCGCCACAACGCCACTTTTTCTGCGGATGTGAGCGGCCGGTAGTGCTCCTCGAGCCAGCGCAGGGCGTACTCGACCACCTTCGGGATAGGGGCTGGCCTCGGCGGGCTGCTGCGTGTCTGCCCCTTCTCGTAATCCGAGATCCGGGACGGGCTCAGCTCAAGCCGCCGCGCCAGCTCGCTTTGGGTCCAACCCATACGTGTGCGGAAGTCGATCAACTGTTGCGGCGTCATGGTTCACTCCCGGCCTAGGCATCTACGCGAACATAAGTATCATTAGTGATCATCGCAACCCCTCCGCCTGCGATAATCGCATATGAGCCCACAATGATGAGTGGAGCAAAGTATAGAATGCTTGCCGAGCAGCAGGAGCGCATCCTGCGCGAGCTTGGAAGCCTACGGATGACGCGAAAACGGTCTTGGCGGCAATGGGCCGGCTCGATGCCGTCAACATTTATAACCAACCAGACGCAAAGCCACCCGACGACGTATTCCCCGACTTGGGAGACTGTCGGTGTTTACGACACTGAAGAGCAATGTTTTACCACCCTACAACCTGTGCAGCTTGATGGTCATGCTCCGTTCGGCGCCGACCTCAAGAAACACCATGGAGAGCGCTAATACCGTTGCGATCTAACGAAGAACGCCATCGATCGGCTGCGTCCCAAACTTGAGAACAAGCCGTGACTAGCGCAATAAAGCAGTGCTGGCCATTCTGGGTTCGCGTCGGGGCCGCCACTAACCGGATTGTGGGCGTTTCCCTGAGCGCTGTAGCGGTTCTTCCGGATAGCGCTCGACACCTTTGGCCGAGTTGTCGGCTCGCATGCCCCAACGGATCGACAGGGCGAACATCTTTGACAACAGCGACAACACTGATTCCATCGGCGACAACCTGACCGAGGAACTGAACCTTCAGCAGCTTGCGGACGTCGCCGGTATGAGCCCGCACTACTTCGCGCCTTGTCTGTCAGACTGTCCCTGATACGGTTCACCTCGATCCGGGCAAACCCGTAACTCTCCCGCAGTTCTGGCCGACCAGCCGGGCAGCTCAGGTTGAAGACGGCCACGCCACCCTGCGCCGGTGGTTGAAGCCTACCAGGCGATGCGCGGCGTCTCCTTTGTGGTGGCTGTGACATTTGTCGCCGAAATCGGCGATCTGCGACGGTTCGACAATCCGCGTCAGCTGATGGCCTTTCTCGGCCTGGTGCCATCCGAGCGGTCAACCGGCGAGCGGGTGCGGCGTGCCGGTCTCACACTGGCCGGCAACAAACGTGCCCGGCGGGTGCTGGTCG
>JAFMSA010000840.1 GCA_017353855.1 Alphaproteobacteria bacterium | reverse complement strand
GCCTGCATTGCGGCGCGGCGGCAGGCTATGCTTCGCGTGCTGGGCGACGCTCGAGGATAACGGGCACTGGCTGATCCCTTATGAGGTTGCACTCCGCCATCTGGGGCCGCCGGCCCCCAAGAATCCCCGTGCTGCCGGGCCGATGGCGTTCAGTGACCCCGGTTATGTCCGCTCGTTTCTCGGGACCGCCGGGTTCGATGCGATCGAGGTCCGTCGCGAAACCCCCGGCATCGTCCCCGCCTCCCCAGAGGAGGAGGCCGAGCACGCCTGCATTATGGGGCCCTCGGGCCGGCTCATAGACGAGAAGCAGCCCGATGCAGAGGTGCGCGAGACGATCCGGCGCGAGATCACGCAAGCCTTTGCGGCTTACGCAAAACGCGGCGAAGCCGTGCTTCCCTCTACCGTGCTCTTTGTGACCGCGCAGCGCCCGCGCTGAATGCCCCCCGCTTCACGGGAGGGGTGAGGAGCTATTGAAATCGGGTCAGATATGGGCATTGGTCACTGCGGCGATTTCGGCTAGAAGCTCCTCGGTCGTGCGCTGGCGGCAATAGCCGCGGATGCCGAGCAGCGACTGGCGGTGGCGCTCGGCACTGCCGGTCGTGCAGGCGTCGGTGACGAGGGTGACCAAGTAACCGAGGTCGCAGCTGTCGCGCACTGCGCTCTCGACGCACTGGTCGGTCATGATCCCCGCGATCATCAATGAGCGGATGCCGAGATTGCGCAAGACGTAATCAATATTTGTCGAGATGAAGACGCTGCTCGAGGTCTTGCGGAAGACCATTTCGTCGTCGGCCCGCCCGATGTCGTCGAGAACTCTTGCCTCCCATGAGTCGCGTGCCACGTCGATGCCCGAGATCTTGTAGTCGAGGCTGCGGTCGCGGCCGTCGCGGGTCAGGTTCTCGATGACCGAATAGGCGACCTCCATGCCGGGGCCGCGGCAGGCCGACTGCAGGCGCCTGATATTGGGCAGCACAATCTCCCTGAGGCTGCGATGGAAATATTCGCTTTTGCCGGCGCCAATGCAGTAGTTCTGGACATCGATAATCAGTAATGCCGCATGGCCCGGGTCGATCGGGACCTCGCGGCTCAATGCGTTCATTGGCGCCGATATTGCGCATAAGCGGCCGGCAACAGCCGCGCCAGCCGCTCAGCCCATTGTCTCTGACTCTCGGGCGTGGCGATCAGGTCCTGGCGGATTTCGATCTCGACATGCGGGAGGCCGCGGCGCTCGGCATGCACCGGGACCGTGTAGTCGGTCAGATCACTTACCGCATAGGGCTCGTTCTCGCCGACGAGGAGGCCGCCCTCGGCGCGTAGCAGTTCGGCCAGCGGGTGCGCCAGAAGCGCGTCCCGGTTGAACAGCACCGCTACGTGCCACGGGCGCGCGACGCCTTTGAAGACCGGCGTGAAGCTGTGCAGCGCTACCAACACCGCGGCGCGGCGGCGGTCGAGCGCACGCGCTATTGTGTCGTGGTAGGGGCGAAAAATCGCGTTGACCCGGGCGCCGCGCTCGGCTTTACCGAGCCCGTGGTTGCCGGGGATCACCGTCATCTCGCTGACCTCGGGGATCGAACCGGGAACCTTCGGGTCACGGTTGCAGTCGACGACGAGACGCGAATAGGTCTGCAGGATCACCGCCGCGTCCAGCAGCCGCGACAGCTCCCTCCCGACCCCGCCGATCCCGATGTCCCACGCGATATGCCGCCAAGTCTCGTACTCCGGCAAGCCAAGCGTGCCGAGGCGGCGGGGAAAGGCGCGGCCGGCATGATCGCAGGTAAGAAAGAACGACGAGCGGCCGGCCTCGTTCTCGAGCATGACCGGATCGGGCTCGTCGGGGCCGAGTAATGGCTCGGTATTCATCGCCGCTCAAAGTCCTTGATCACCGTGGCGTCCTTAAAGTCGGGTGAGGGTATTTCTTGAGGCGATCACAGGACTACCCTCACGCCGAGGAGCACCCGGACGGTGGGTCCCGAGCATGGTCGGGTCGATGGAGTCCTTCCCGCCACGGCCCTAATAAACCTCGGCGTAGCGGGCGCACAGCTCGGCCGGCGACAAGCCGGCGAGTTTTTCCGCCTCCACCCGCTTGAAGCGCACATAGGCGT
>JAFMSA010000839.1 GCA_017353855.1 Alphaproteobacteria bacterium | reverse complement strand
CGATCGAGGCCCGGATAGCGCTTCTCGACCGCCTTCAGCGCTTCGATGATGTCCTCCGGCCGACCGGCCAGGAAGCCCCCGGCCTTCACCGCATCCTCGATCGTGGGCAATCTCACGGTACCGAAGAGCCGGGGGTCGCGCATCGCCGCGATCTGCTCGTCGGTCAGTGCCCGCACGAGGCGCAATTCGCCGAACATTTTCATGTTCTCTTCGTAATGGGGTGCTGCCTCGCGCATCGCCTGCTCGCGGCTCGACGAGATGTGGAACTGGTAGCCGAGCGCCAGCCGCTGGCCGAGTTCGAGGTTGACGCCGCGTCGGGCATACGCCGCCTGGAAACCGAGCATGTGCCGCTCGACGGCACCGCCTTCGGCCGACCCGCCGCCAATCACGCCGCTGATGCCGTACCTCGCCATGAAGTCGAAGGCGCGTTCCGAGCCGCTCTGAATCGGCTGCCAGCATTCGACCGGCAACCGCTGCGGCGCCGGCACCAATGTGATCTCCTTGAGCGTGTAGCCGCGATACGGCACCTCCGGCGGAATCGTATAGTATTTGCCTTTGTGCGAGAACGGTTTGCCCTCGAATGCCTTGAACAGGACCTCCACGCCCTCCTCGAACATCTCGCGGTTGGCATTCTGGTCGATGAGCGGCGCGCCGAAAGTTTCGACTTCACGGGTATGGTAGCCGCGTCCGACGCCGAAGATGACCCGCCCGCCGGTCAGGACGTCGGCCATCGCATAATCCTCGGCCAGCCGCAGCGGGTGCCACATCGGCACGATGTTGAAGCCGCAGCCGATCTTTATATTCCTGGTGACGCCGCATAGGTGCATTGCCATCATCAGGAGATTGGGGATCAATTCCGTGCCTTCGGGCTGGAAATGATGCTCGGCCATCCAGAAGGTGTCGTAGCCGCGCTCGTCCATGCACTTGGCGTAGTCCACCACCTTGTGCAGCGCCCTCGCCAACTCCGCTTTCGAATAGCGGCGGTCGTTGATCGGCATACCGGCATAGCCGAGGCTTTGCATGTCGGCGGTGCCGTAATAGGAGCTGTCGAATTTTGTGAGCATCGGATGTCCCTCGCGATTGCGGCGGCCTGGAGCGCCAAGCAGGAAATCGGCGGGCGCCGGCACGCTGACGTCTGGTATCAGAGACACTTCATAGCCGAGAGACGCAGATACTTGCAAAACCTGTCAGCAGCGATAATGCCGTCCGGGTTGCGTCGCCGCTCCCCGCGCGTCAAATAAACGGCCCGCCGGAGCGGTGTCAAAATTATTGGCGTGCGCCGGCGGCGGCGAGAGAGGGGATCAGGTTGCCCGCCCACGGCGGCCTTGAGAACCACGGGAGGGATGAGCGATGAGCCTCGTCAACCGCTATATCGGCGCGCCAATTGAGCGGGTCGAGGATCTTCGTTTTCTGCGCGGCTGCGGCGAATATGTAGCCGACCTCGCGCGGGCGGAGATGCTGTATGCTGCGATCTTGCGCAGCCCTGTCGCACACGCCCGAGTTCGCGCCGTGGACCCGAGGCGAGCGCTGGCGATCAAGGGTATCCATGCGGTGATCACGGCAGCCGAGATTGGTGCCGTGCCGAGAATTCCGCTCCGGTTGCAGGCCTCGTCCGCCACAGAGCCGTTTTGCCAGCCGGTGATTGCTCGAGATCGGGTTCGCTATGTCGGTGAGCCGATCGCGGTCGTGCTGGCCGACAGCATCGCGCTCGCCGCGGATGGGGTCGAGGCGATCACGCTCGACGTCGAGGAGCTTCCGATCGTTGCCGACCGCTATATTTCGCATCGTCGGGAGACGCTCCTCTTCGAAGAAGCCGGCACCAACCTCGCGATGCAATTCTCTGCGGTCCGGGGTGACGCGGACGCCGTTTTCCGTGAGGCCGCATACACCAGGCGCGCACACTTCGCCGTGCAGCGTCACACCGCGCTACCGCTGGAGCCGCGCGGATTGCTTGCCGAATGGGACGGCACGGCGGGACGGCTGACGGTCATGGGGGCCGCAAAGGTGCCTTTCTTCAACCGCCGCACCGTCGCCCGAATGATGGGCCTCGCGGAAGCCGCGGTGGATTTGATCGAGAATGACGTCGGCGGAGGGTTCGGGGC
>JAFMSA010000838.1 GCA_017353855.1 Alphaproteobacteria bacterium | reverse complement strand
TTGGCGGCGCCGTCGTGGACGAGGGGCGCGCCGGGTCGGGTTGCGTCCTCGGCGCGTATGACCGCCGGCAGCGCCTCGTAGTCGACCGAGACCAGCTCTGCCGCATCGCGGGCTTGGTCTTCCGTCGCGGCAACGACGACGGCCACGCGTTCACCGACATAGCGCACGCGCTCGATAGCAAGCGGAGCGCGCTTTGTGCGGTGCCCTGCGGGCCCGCCCATGTCCTCGGCCATGACTTCGGGATCGAGCGTGCCGAGACCGTCGGCCCTCCAGTCCTCGCCGGTCAGGACCGCAAAGACACCGGGCATTTGCTCCGCCGCGGTCTTGTCGATCGCCCGGATGCGGGCATGTGCATGCGGTGAGAAGACGAAGATCGCATGCGCCTGGCGGACGAGATCGATATCCGCGACGTAACGTCCGCGCCCGGTCAGGAAGCGGAGGTCCTCTTTTCGCGTAACGGGTTGTCCGATGCCGAACCGCATGATCTCTCCCACGATGGTGCGCCGAGTTTACAACAGCTCGGGCAAGTGGTCGACGTGGCGACGGGCATCCGCCCTCGCGGGTAGTCCCGGGCGAGGCGTGAAGCAATCGGCAATCCAGCCCGGTGCGGATCCTTGGCGGTCGTGAATAAAACTTAATTTGCGGACGGGCTCGACTGCATGATCCCGCTGAGCTGCGCTGGGTTCACGGCAGCGTGCGCGCCGGTCGGTCGATGCGATGAGCCGCGGCTCATTGACTGCATCGAAATCGATGCACAGGACATTCATGAAACCAGATTGTGGTATTGTGGTCGCCAATATCGAGCCCGCCGTTGTCGAGGCATTGCGCCAAAGGCCCGCGGTGTGCGATGCCGCGATGAAAGAACAAGCGCGCCGTGCGCAAGCACGAGCGCTCGGCCTGGAGCGTCGCAGCGACCCGGCGGGTGCCCGAGATCCGCGGCATCATCGGAGGCTCGAAGGGCGGCCGACCCTTGAATTGAAGATCGATCTCGTGACCGTGATCGCGACCTCAAATCATGGCCATCGCCAGCGTTGCGCTCAAATGGACGATCGAGGAGGAAGGATCGGCGCCAGCGGAAGCGCTTTTTCCGGGCGGATCCCTCGCTGCGCCCGATCTGCTGATCGTCGAATGTGCCGGGCGAAGGTGCGTCGTCGTGTCCTCGCGTGCGGTCTTGCTGGTGCGGCCCCGGCGGCAATCGAGGCCGCTCCTGTCGAGTTGTTACGGCCGTACGCTACGTCGCTGCCGTTCAGGCTGTGGCTCTCGATCTCGATCAAACTGTCTGTGAGAGCCTGTACCTGGCGGCCGCGCGCGCTAAGTTGACAACCCTTGCGGACACGGCGGCGCGGCATGGCCTTAATACGTCCGTGATAAAGCTCTTGGACGGCTGACGCACGTCCCCCTCGGTCCCTCACAGTCCCAAATAAAACTTCCGGACGAGCTCGTTGTTGTTGAGTTCCTCGGCGGAGCCGCCTTCGAAAGCGATCTTGCCGTGAACGATGACGTAGCCGCGGTCGGCGATCCGGACGGCCTGATTGAAGTTCTGCTCCGCCATCAGCACGGTCAGCTGATGGCGGTCCTTCAATTCCTTGATTTTCTCGATCGTGCGCTTCACGAGAACCGGTGCGAGCCCGACCGAAGGCTCGTCAATCAGGAGAATGCGTGGCGCCGACATAAGAGCGCGCGCCAAGGCCAGCATCTGTTGCTCGCCGCCGCTGAGACTGCCGGAGAGCTGCCGCCGCCTTTCGCGCAATACCGGGAAGGTCTCGTACGAGGAATCGAGATTGCGAGCGATTTCGGTGCGTGCGAAGGAGCGGAACGCGCCCAGCAGCAGGTTTTCCTCAACCGTCAATTTGGGAAACAGGCGCCGACCTTCAGGCACGAGGCTGATCCCGAGGTCGACGATCTCTTCGGTCGGGCGGCCGACGAGATCGTATTGCTCGCCGTCGATCTCGGCGATGATGCTTCCCGCGGCCGGCGGCAGCATGCCCATCACGCATTTCATCAGCGTGCTCTTGCCGTTGCCGTTGGTGCCGAGCAGGACGACCGTCTGGCCCGGCTTGACCGATAACGACACGTCTTCCAGCACCCGCACCGAGCCGTAAC
>JAFMSA010000245.1 GCA_017353855.1 Alphaproteobacteria bacterium | reverse complement strand
CGGCGTTGCCGGCCCCGACGACGATCACGTCGAGGCCTTCGCGCCCGATGGTTTCCATGGCTTAATCCTCCACGAAGCTCACTTTTCTCGGAGCACAATAACATGGCGCAGGAAACCGTCCGGCTCGCCGAATATGCCGCCGCGCTTCGCTACCAGGATCTTCCCTCCGAGGTCGTAAGACGGGCCAAGGACTGCATTATCGACACGGTGGCGGCGATCATCTGCGGCGCCGCACTGCCGTGGAGCCGGATCGTCATTAACTATGCCCGGCGCACCGGGCCGGGCGGCCAAAGCAACATCCTCGGCGTCGGCGGAACGGCGGTCCAGGCCCCGTCGGCGGCGCTCGCGAATGGCGCGCTCGCCCACGCTTTCGAGCTCGACAGCCTGACCCGGCCCGGGGCCGGTGCGCATCCCGGTGCCACCGTACTGCCGCCGGCTCTCGCCGTCGCGCAGGAGCGCGGTGCCGACGGCCGGGCGCTGATCGCGGCGTGGGTCGCCGGCAACGAGGTCATGATCCGGGTCGGCCGCGCCACCGGGCACACCAATGAAGCCCGCGGCTTTCACGCGCCGGGCACGACAGGCCCGTTCGGCGGTGCGGTCGCCGCCGCTCACGTGCTGCAGCTCGACCGCGCGGCGATGACCAATGCGCTCGGAATTGCCGGATCACTGTGCGGCGGGTTGCTGGAATTTGCGCGCGGGGATGGTGGCATGGTCAAGCGACTGCATCTCGGGCGAGCCTCGGAAGCCGGTGTTCTTGCCGCGAGCTTGGCCGCGGAAGGGTTTGCCGGGCCGCGCACGGTGCTCGAAGGCGAGTTCGGATTTCTCAAAGTTTTTTGCACGAAATGGGACGAAGCCGAATTGACGCGCGGCCTTGGCGAGGAGTTTGTCGCTTCGACCACCGTGCTAAAGCGCTACCCCTGCCATGCGAGCGCGCATGCAGCGGTCAAGGCGGTACGCGACTTGCAGGCCGAGCACGCTTTTGGCGGCGAGGAGATCGAGGCGATCACGATCACCGGCAACGAACGCATGCTCGAGCGTCACAATATCTTGGAGCCCGCCGATGCAATGCTTGCCCAATACAGCATCCCGTTCTGTGTTGCGCTGGCGCTCTATCGCGAAGCGCGCGATCCCCAATCCTTTGGCGAAACCGCGCTGGTCGACCCACAGATCCGCGCACTCTGCCGCCGTGTCAGGTTGGTGCCGTTGTCCGGCAGGCAGCATGGCGGGACGGAGAGCGCCGTCACGATCGCACTCGCAGACGGTCGGCGCTTCGAGCGTCGCGCCGAGAACGGGATGCTCGAATCCGGCGAGCTCGAAGACAAATTCCTTCGCCTGACCCACCGCGCCCTCGGCGAGCACGAGGCCGCGGCGCTCTACGGACGTCTGCAGCAGCTCGAGGACGAGCAAAGCCTGGCGTGGCTCATCTAAATCTAAAGTTGCTGATCACCCCGCGGCCCGCGTCTTGAGCCCCCGCCGGCGGCGGAGCGAGGGCCGGCCGGAAAGGCCGCCAGGGTGAGAGGCACCGATAACCCCAATCGCGGGATTTCGATCGCCGGGCAACGGTTCATCACTACCTTGAGGCCGTGCGCCTCCGCCCGGCCGGCCGCGGCTTCGTCGCGTACGCCGAGCTGCATCCATACGACCCTGGCGCCGAACGCTATCGCCTCGTCAACAATCCGACCCGCCGCCTGGCTCCTGCGGAACACGTCGACCATATCGACCGGCTCGGGAATGTCAGCGAGCCTTGCGTAACAGGTCTCAGCGTTGATCCTTGTGCCGGCTGCGTTGGGATTTACCGGGATCGCACGGTAGCCGCGACGCTGCAGATAGGCCATTACGCGGTGGCTCGGCCGCTCGCGTCGCGGGCTCGCGCCGACAACGGCAATCGTACGCACACTAATCAGGATATCGCGCAGAAAGGAGTCGGCATACGTCTCGTGGTTCATGTCGATTCTCACCTCCGCGCCCGTCAGCGGGCCGTTTCGTGCGCCGGGGCCGTTAAGAGGCTCCACGCCTGTCTGCTGGCGCAACTTCCCTCCTTGCCACCGCAGGTGTCGGAGCGGTCTATGTGATCGTGAGCGTCGTGTCGATCCGAGCAGTTGACCTTCCGGGCCGGCGAGCGCTGCGGTTCCCGGAGCCTCGGAAGGATGGCGGCGACATTGCTGGCGCTGCCGGCCGTCATCGAGCTTGGTGCGTCGCGGGAGTTCGCTTGCTTGCGCTCGCGGCGCATGCCACGGTCTTTCCCGGACCGTTCGCGGTCGGGCTCGCGCCGGTGTTCCGGCGGCCGATCCGAGGGACCGTTCCGCCCGCGCGGCGGCGACAGTAGCCGATTGGCAATCCAAGCCGATCGTGCCACGCTGAGCTTGTTGAGCTTCCTCGCTCTGCTCGCGGCGCGCACCGGCATTTCCGGGCTATGCTGTTCGCCGCCTCGCGGCGCCGGCGCTCGTTGTCGTCACTTTGCCGGGATCGAGGCCACATACGGCGACACCCGCGGCAACGTGGCCGGAGGGGCCGCAATGTACTCTCCTCGTTAGGTGCTTCGAGCGCCAAACCCTCACCGGTCATGCCAGATGGGGGCGCGCTTTGCGAGAAAGGCGTCGATCCCTTCCGCGGCATCGCGAGCCAGCATATTCGTGGTCATCACCTCGGCCGCATACCGGTAGGCGCTGGCAAGGTCGAGCTCGGCCTGCCGGTAGAAGGCCTCCTTGCCGATTTTGAGCGTGAAGGCGGATTTCGCGGCAATCTGTCGGGCGAGCGCGGCGGCCGCCTCGTGCAGCCGGTCGCGCGGCACCACGCGGTTAACGAGCCCGAGAGAGCGCGCGCTAGCCGCGTCGATGAACTCGCCGGTGAGCAGCATTTCCATCGCTGCTTTGCGCCCAACGGCGCGGGAGAGTGCCACCATCGGGGTCGAGCAGAAGAGCCCGATATTGACGCCCGGCGTGGCAAACCGCGCATCCTCGGCCGCGATGGCCAGATCGCAGGTCGCGACAAGTTGGCAGCCGGCTGCTGTCGCGACGCCATGGACCTCTGCGATGACCGGCTTCGGCAATCGGACGATTGCCAGCATCAACTCGCTGCATAACGCGAAGATTCGTTCGTAGGTTTCGCGCCTCTGATCCTGGCGCAGCTCGCGCAAATCGTGTCCCGCGCAGAAGGCGGGACCCGCGCCCGCGAGCACGACAACTCGAGGCTCCGGCTCTCTTGCTGCCTGCGTGAGCGCCTCGATAAGCGCCGTCATCAGCTCGATCGAGAGCGCGTTGCGCGCCTGCGGGCGATTGAGGGTGAGGCGCAGGATCCCGTCTTTCAACTCGTCCAGCAGGATTGCCGCCATTTTCGACCTCTCTCCAGGCAACGTTACTTGACCATCGGGTGCCGATCGCTTACATGACCGCTTCTCCTGGGCCCTCCGTACTTCTGCGCCGAGCAATGAAGACATTCTCCGCCAAACCGTCGGATATCGACAAGAAATGGTTGCTGATCGATGCCGATGGTCTGGTGCTGGGCCGGCTCGCATCGATTGTCGCGATGCGGCTGCGCGGTAAGCACAAGCCCTCCTATACGCCTCATATGGATTGCGGCGACAACATTGTCGTCGTCAACGCCGAGAAGGTGCAGCTGACCGGGAACAAGCGGAGGGACGATATCTTTTATTGGCACACGGGCTACCCCGGCGGGATCAAGGGACGCAGCAAGGGCGCCATTCTCGAAGGCAAGCATCCCGAGCGCGTGATCGAGAAAGCCGTCGAGAGGATGGTGCCCCGGGGGCCGCTCGGGCGCAGGGTCATGAAGAATCTGAGAGTGTTTGCGGGCCCCGACCACCCGCACGAGGCGCAGCAACCCGAACGGCTCGATATCGCCGCGCTAAACCGCAAGAACAGAGTGTAGCCATGGCCGACAACGACCCGCCGAGCAATCAACGCGGCGGCAGCCAGACTTTCCAGGGGCTTGGGAGCCTGCGTCAAGCCTTGCAGCAGGCGCGTGGCGTCCAGGCGGCAACACCGACGCCGACACCGACGGCGGTTCCCGTGGATGTCGAGCCGGAACTCGACGCACTCGGCCGCGCCTACGCCACCGGCAAGCGTAAGAACGCCGTTGCGCGCGTTTGGATCAGGCCCGGCACTGGCCGGATCGATGTCAACGGCCGCGAGAGCCCTGTCTATTTCGCGCGCCCCGTGCTGCGCATGCTGATCAATCAGCCGCTTGTGGCCGCCAACCGGCTCGGCCAGTTCGACGTGTGGTGCACGGTCAAGGGCGGCGGGCTGTCGGGGCAGGCAGGCGCGGTGCGCCACGGCATCAGTCAGGCGTTGACCCGCTACGAACCGGGTCTGCGGCCCCTGTTGAAGACCCAGGGCTTCCTGACCCGTGACAGCCGAGTCGTCGAGCGCAAGAAATACGGCAAGGCCAAGGCCCGTCGCAGCTTCCAGTTCTCCAAGCGCTGAAGATATCGCACGAGGCGGCTACCAACCGCACGGAATAGCACTCGAGGCTCTGCGGCTTCTGGTGGAAGCGAATGCAATTCGCGATCGCGATACCGTCCGATGCCGACTCCTGGCGCATCGTGCGACGCGCCGAAGAGCTCGGTTTTGCTCGTGCCTGGTTCTACGACACGCAGATGCTCAGCGCGGATCCGTTTGTCGCGATGGCTGCGGCGGCAGTAAAGACAACGCGCATCAGGCTTGGCACGGGCGTGCTGATCCCCTCGAACCGCATTGCACCCGTCGCCGCCAACGCCTTTGCCTCGCTCAACAAACTTGCGCCGGGACGGATTGATTTTGGAATCGGCAGCGGCTTTACCGGCCGGCGCGCGATGGGGCTCGGGGCGGTCAAACTCGCTGACATGGAGGAATATATCCGCGTCGCCACGGCGTTGCTCCGCGGGGAGACGGTCGAGGCCGAAATCGAGCAAAATAAACGTCTGATCCGTCTGCTGAACCCGGAGCTCGGATTGATCAACATACGCGATCCGATTCCGCTCTACGTGGCGGCCTCCGGTCCGCGGGCGCGCGGCCTCGCGGCAAAGCTTGGCGCCGGCTGGATCGTGACTGCCGGCGATGCCGCCGCTATGGCCGACATGCAGGAGCGCCGACGCGCCGCGGGGTACGGGGCGAAGCCGCTTGATGCAGTGGTCATGACCGGTGGTGCTGTGCTGGAGGAGGGCGAGCCCACGGACTCTCCGCGCGTCGTTGCACAGGCCGGGCCGCGCGCCGCAATGCTGCTGCACCGCGCGGCTGACGCGGCCTTGGCGGGGTTGCCGATGATGGCGCCAATGCCGCCCGCGGTCGTCGAGACCGCGGCGGAGTATGTCGAGCTCGCCCGCAAATTCACCCCACAGGGTGCCTATTACCTCGAAAACCACCGCGGCCATCTGATGTTCGTTAAGCCGGAAGAACGCCCTTTCGTGACAGCCGAACTCATCCGATCGACGACCTTCACCGGGACCGAGAACGAACTAAAGCGACGGATTGCTGAACTCGGCGACGTCGGCTACAGCGAAATCGCGCTACAGATCCTCCCGGGTCAGGAACACGCGATCGAGGATTGGGGCCGGATCCGCCGTGCCTTCGTGTGAAGCGACCGGCCTTTCGGCCGCAAGCCTCGCGGTGGATTGAGCTCGCCTGAGCTATCCGCCGGATGCCGGTGTTAAATCAAAGGCCATTTCAGTCGTTACCGGTGGTGCTCATCCGGAGGGCTGAGGCCATAGACACCTGATTTACGATCTCGACTGAGGTCGCGACCTACGACAAGAAGGCCGATTAACGATATCGCGACAATGGGTCTGCCACTCACAACGACGGCAAACCGGTGCCGAGCCAGGGCACCAATTTCGGCGGGATGATCCCCAAGAGGGCGAAGAACGCCGAAGCGGCTAAAGACTCCTGAAATATCTGATCCAGCCGAAGGTCACGAACGAATATCGGAGAACGGGCGTTGACCGAAACATCCCCCGCTATGGCTTCGATATCAGACAACGATCCGCGGCGGCATGAGGATCCGCACCGGAAAGCCTGCGTCGTGCAGGGCATCCTCGGCCCGACGATCCCGGAATTCTTCGTCTAGAGAAGAGCCTGAGTGGAGCGTCGGCTGGACTGACGTCATGCAACGCGGTATCACCCCGCAGGCGGCCGCGGACAAGGCTCTCAAGCGGGTTCGGAGATCTTTGCGAAAATCCGACCGCGCAGGGCTGACGGCTGCCGCGCGGTGCGGCTTCTCGCACGTGATGACACCTCTGCCGTCCCCTTCCGCACTGGCGGGGAGGTTGAGGGCGCGAGCTTGATCAAACGTTGAATGCGCGGTCATGCAGTCCGGTGAGAATTAGGGAAGGGAAGAACGATGACGATTGTGAGCCGACGTTCGATGCTCCGCGGCTCTGTGGGCCTGGTAGCGGCTGGGGCATTGGCGCGCCCTTATATCGCCAGCGCGGCGGCCAAAACCGCCACCGTGTGGTGGACCCAGGGCTTCGCCCACGAAGAGGACATTGCCTTCAACAAACTCGTCGCCGATTACGAGAAGGCCAGCGGCAACACGATCGACGCGACGGTCATCCCCTATGC
>JAFMSA010000837.1 GCA_017353855.1 Alphaproteobacteria bacterium | reverse complement strand
GCGGTTCGTGTTGGGCGTGATTGTGCGGTGCAGGATCGGCGCGTGCGAGGTGTCAATGCCGCCCTCGAGCGCCTGAAGCCAATTGCACTCCTCCCATACCTTGGAGACGTGGCGGTGCGTCCGCGGCACCTGTGTCCACTCGAAGGCCGGAGGTGCAGGCATCTTCTCCCGCGGGCCCATATAAGCCCAAACCAACCCGCCCATTTCCGTCGTCGGATAGGCCGTCAGGCGGACTTTGTGACAGAACGGCTCCGGCTCGTTCATCTGCTCGACGCAGTTGCCGTCGACATCGAATTTCCAGCCGTGATAGACGCAGCGCAAGCCTGCCTCTTCGTTGCGGCCGAACCACAGGGATGCCCGTCGGTGCGGGCAGAACTCGTCGACGAGCCCGACCCGGCCCCGAGTGTCACGAAACGCGAGGAGCCGTTCGCCGAGGAGGCGAACCCGCACCGGCGCGCAATCCGGCTCGGGCAACTCGCGCGACAAGAGCGCCGGGATCCAGTATCGCCGCAGCACGTTCCCCATCGCGGTGCCCGACCCTACCCGTGTCACAAGCTCGTTCTCTTCGCGTGTCAGCATTTGTAGTTTTCCCTTTTGAACGATCGCCTGATCAGGATAATCGGCCGTTTGCGGGTCGAGGACAAGAGCCTCACCTTTGCAAGAAATCGGCCCGCCGGGCGTAGCCGAGCCCGCGGCCAAAGCCGGGGGCTTCCTCGGAAGCCAACGCCGAGTGGCCTACGTAGAAAGGCAAAGGGAGACTGACGTTGACCGGGAAGTTTAAGACCAACGTGCGAGTGCCTCCTCGGTCCGGACCTCTTGAAGGTCAGACTGCAGACAACCCTCGGAGTGGGAACGAAACGGGCTTGTCTCAAACACTGCCGGTCAACATCGGCGAAAGGAGCCGGAGCGAAAGCCCTGCCTCACCAGGCCATTACGGGCAAGCCCGGGGAGTCCCCGCCCTTGCGGCGGAGCTCCTCCCCAGACCCGAAGGCCCGGGTATCCGCGCCGGGAACATTCGATGGCGGTGGGGGGTATGACGGTGAAACTGCGAGCGGGGAGCCCCCGCGATGCCGCCGCTTGCGGCACGATCTGCTTTGAGGCGTTCAGAGCGATCTCGAGCGAACACAATTTTCCGTGGGATCTTCCCTCAGCCGAAACCGGTATTCGGTTTTTGGGAGAACTGCTCTCCAACCCGGGCTTTTACTCGCTCGTCGCGCAAGTCGACGGAAAGATCGCCGGCAGCATTTTTATCGACGAGCGGGGAGCGATTGCCGGGATCGGCCCGATCACCGTCGACCCCTCGGTCCAAAACCAGGGTATCGGGGGGCAATTGATGCGTGCAGCTCTCGACCGCGTCGGCGAGCGCCGCCTCGCCGGCGTAAGACTGGTGCAGTCGGCCTACCACAACCGTTCTTTGTGTTTATACACAAAACTGGGTTTCGACAGCCGCGAACCGCTGTCGAAAATCGACGGGCAGCCGCTGGGCATCAAATTACCGGGCTACGATGTGCGGCTCGCGACCGCTGCGGACCTGACGTGCTGCAACGCTCTGTGCAGGCGCATCCACGGTCATGACCGTGGCGGCGAGCTGAGGGATGCGGTGACTCACGGGACGGCGCGTGTCGTCGAGCATTTGGGCAAGATCACGGCCTATGCCACGGACATAGCGTTCTTCGGGCATGCCGTTGCCGAGAGCAATCAGGGCTTGCAGGCACTCATCGGAGCGGCGCCGGCCTTCGCCGCCGGTGGATTTCTCGTGCCGACGCGCAATGGCGAGTTGTTTCGTTGGTGTCTGCGTGCCGGACTGCGTCTTGTCCATCAGATGACGTTGATGACGATCGGCCTCTATAACGAACCCGCAGGTGCCTATCTGCCGTCGGTGCTTTACTGACCGGATACGCCGTGCGCGGCGATGAAGTCTCGCCAGCCGGGAAACCGGCATTCGTCGATTTCCTCCCCGTCGCGGAGCAGCCGGATCAGGTCGCAGTCAAGTTCCAGGGCCGTGCCGCACGGCAAAGCGATCCAGCGGATCTCCTCGGGTCCGCCGCATCGTCGCAGCAGGGCGCGGTTAAGCTCGCGCACCGCTGCTTGTCCGGGTTCCACCGG
>JAFMSA010000244.1 GCA_017353855.1 Alphaproteobacteria bacterium | reverse complement strand
CGCGTCAGCTGCCACAGGCGCCGGTCGAAATACATCAGCGGCCGCCCCGAAACGAGGACAGGCCGCGCGGGCCGTCATCGCCGCTGTCGCGACGGCGGAGCGACCGCCGGGTTGTGCGCGCCGTGGCTTCCCGCTTTAGCGACAATGGCGGGCACGCTCTTCGGCTTGAGTGATCCATTATCCTCGGCGTCAGCGCCACTTTTCCTCGATGTTGCCCGACAGCTGCGCGGTTGTCAGCGTTCGCGGATCCTCGACATCGACCGTAAGGTGCTCGGTCGGCTTGGGGGTCGCGGTCACCAGGCTTACCCCCTCCGGCGAGTGGAAGCGGTGCCAGGCCCCCTGTGGCACGATGACCACCATGCCGGCGCGCAGCGCGTAGGATTTGGGACCCTCCTGCGTCACGATGTGCAAACTCGTCGAGCCTTCCACGACCTGCACCAGCTCGTCGCCGTTGGGATGGCGCTCCCATGCGCCGTCGCCCGCGAATTTGGCGCCGAAAATATTGCCGTCGCGGAACGGAGCCAATGTCGCGAAGCCGCCACTCGCTTTCCGCTCGGCCTCGGTCGTCTCCGGCCTGCGGCCCTGCAGCATCGCCAGCTTCGCCATCTCGGCCTTCAGATCGATGATTGTGATCACCTCGCACCTCCATTTCCCCGGCTCCCGCACCACAGCATAGCGATACGCCCCGCTTTGAGGGATCGACAAAAATCGGTACCGCCGAGACGGAAGCGTATCACCCGCGCGGTGCATCGCGCGGGCCGGCCGAATGCTTTCCGACGCTCCCGGTCGTCCGCTCCCGAGTAAGACCGGTATCGCCGAGCCGGCAGTCGTGCCGGGCGAAGGTGTGGGGTTGCGGTACCCGAGGGTCCGCGGTGCCACGCTGGAGGTTCGTCCGCGCGAGAGGCGGGTCATCCTGGGTCGCCGCCACACCGAACCCGGCTTCCGTCTCTTGCGCTGCTGTGCTGCCGGCTTGGTCCAAATTCGGCCGTCCGTGAGACGTAATCGTATCACGGCGCCTCACGACGGCTTTGCCTCCGATGGATCGGGACGACGTACGCGTATTCCTCGCGGTGGCCGGCCATGGCTCGCTGCGCGCGGCCGGTCGCGCGCTGGGCTTGAGCCAGCCGACGATCGGGCGACGTCTGGCTGCGTTCGAGGCGACGTTCGGCGGGCCGAGCCTGTTCGACAGGCTGCCCGAGGGGCTGCGCCTCACGGCATTGAGGCCGGCCGCCCAGCAGTTGGAGAGCGCTGCCCTGGCTCTCGAGCGCCATCGCGCGGCGGGACCGTCGCTCTTGAGCGGCACCGTGCGACTCGGTCGGGGAGTGGGCCGCGAGCTTCGGCCGGGCTCTGGCCGACCCGTCGGCGGGCCAGATCGACGGGATTACCCTCGAACTCGTCGAGTCGCGGGAGACCGCCAATCCCGCGCGCCGAGGCGGATCTCGCGGCGCGTCACCATCCGCCGCAGAGCGGCGCTCTATGGGTCGAAGCCCGGTGCCTTCGCCTGTGCCGTTTGTCGCCGCCGCGGGTCGGAAAACCGTGCCTGGGCGACCTACCCGGAGGAGCAGGCGCATTACCCGACCGCGGGTTGGGTACAGGAGCGTTTGCGCGAGACGGGCGACGGCGTCGCGCTGCGCGCTTCAGGCATGCCGATGCAGTTCGCGGCGATCCGCGCCGGCGCGGCCGAGGGTACTGCCCTTTTTGCCGCGGATGCCGATCCGATGCTGGAGCGCGTTACGGGTCCGGTGCCGGACATCGCAGCGGAGTATTGGGTTATCGTGCACCGCGACCTGCGGCGCGCCCTCTGCGTTCGAGCCGTCATCGAGTGGATCCGCCGGCTTTTTATCGAGCGTCGGGACGTGCTCGCCGGCACGGCAGTGCGGCAGTCGACGACGCTTGCGGCGGAATGAGCCCGCGCAACTAGCGGCCGATAAATTTCGGCTTTCGCTTTTCCCGGAATGCGGCCACGCCTTCGGCGTTGTCCGCGCTCATGTGCAATTGGGGCTGCACCAGGCTCTCGATCTCAAGATAATCCTCGAGGCCGGGACCGGCGGCCGCGTGGAAGAGTTTCTTTGCGAGCCCCAGCGCGAAGGTGGGCGCCTCGGCCAGGTCGGCGGCGAGCTCTTCCGTCCTGGCCGCCAGTTGGTCGTCCTCGACGACATCGTTCACGAGGCCGAGCGCCAGCGCCTCATCGGCCTCGACAAACCGGGCCGAGAAGACCAGCTCCTTGGCTCTCGCCATTCCGAGCCGGCGCGTCAGGAACCAGATCGCGCCGCCGTCCGGCGCGAGGCCGATGCGCCGGAAGATCTGCGAGAAGCGCGCTGTTTTCGAGGCGATCACGAGATCGCAGGCGAGCGCGATGCTCCAGCCGATCCCGACTGCGGGCCCGCGCACCGCCGCGAGGGTCGGCTTCTCGATCGCATGCAGCGCGCGGATGAAGGCATGACCGCCCTTCTGCATCCGCTCGCGGTCAGCGCGCAGATCGTGCGCCTGCCCCGCCATGCGGTCGACGTCGGCGCCCGAGCAGAAGCCCCGCCCTGCGCCGGTCACGATCACCACCCGGACGGTGTCGTCAAACCGCAGCCGCGCAAGGTAGTCGCAAAGACTTTGACGCATGTCGACGTCCAGCGCATTGAGCTTGTCCGGGCGGTTCAGCACGATTTTCGCGACCGCACCGTCAATCGTCAGATCGACCGGCATTCCGCGCTCCGTATGATAGGCAGGTCCGCATTATACTCGGTGCGCACGGCACCGACCAGGAGGATACCCATGACCGAGATCAACCGGATCGAGGGCCCCAAGCCGCGCCTCGTCGGCATCAACCACATCGCTCTCGAGGTCGGCGATATCGACCAGGCTCTCGAGTTTTACGGCAGGATTTTCGATTTCACGCTGCGGGGCAAACGGCCGGGCAACGCCTTTGTCGAGCTCGGCGACCAATTCATCAATTTCATGCAGACGACGACACCGCACGAGGACCAGCGCCGTCATTTCGGCCTCGTCGTCGATGATCGCTCAAGCGTGCGGGCGCGGGTCGAGGCGGCCGGCGGGAAGCTCCTGCCCGGGCCATTCCTCGATTTTCTCGATCCCTGGGGAAACCGCGTGGAGGTGATCGAATACAGCAATATCCAGTTTACCAAGGCGCCGCAGGTCCTGCGCGCAATGGGTTTCGAGCTCGGCAAAAATGAAAATGCCCGCCGCGAGCTTGCCGACAAGGGTATCACGGCATAGCCCAACCGGCCGAGATCGCTGCCGACCGCGATCCCCGCGACACGGGATCGATGTCGTCGAAGGGTGGCGGGCCCGTGAGGTACGCTCGAACAAATGGTTCGCAGCGGACTTTCCTTGCGGATCGGCGATGTCCCGCCCCGGAGTTACGGCTTTGTGCGCAGGCATCGGCGGAGGATGGCGAGCCGATCGATGTGCTGATCGCGCGACCTCCCGCGGTGGTGCGCGGCGCGCCGGGCTATGATGCGCGATGCGCACGCCGGCGGCGAGAAGGTCTTCGCCGTTGGCTCCAATGCGATACCCTCGCCCGGGCGGCGGCGGTTCAGGGCCGGGTGGCCGCCCGCCGGACAGATGAGGAGCAAGCAGATGGCTTATGAGCTATATTACTGGGCCGGGATCCAGGGACGCGGCGAGTTTGTCCGTCTGGCGCTCGAAGCGGCCGGCGCAGAGTACGTCGATGTCGCACGCCAATCAGGCGGAGAGCAGGCGATGATGCGGCTGCTCACGTCCGAAGGGGGTGAGCGCGTCCCGTTCGCTCCGCCTTTCCTCAAGCTCGCCGATCTTCTGATCGGTCAAACCGCGAACATCCTGCTCTATCTCGGGGCCAGGCACGCCCTGGCGCCAGCTGATGAAGCCGGGCGGCTGTGGGCCCACCAGCTGCAGCTGACGATCGCGGATTTCGTTGACGAAATCCACGATACCCATCATCCGATCGCGGGCAGCCTCTATTACGAGGACCAGCGAGAGGAGGCCAAAGCGCGCGCCGCCGATTTTGTAAAGTCGAGAGCCCCGAAATATCTCGGCTACTTCGAGCGAGTGGTGGAGCGCAACAACGCCGCGAAGGGACATCTCGTCGGGGCCGAACTCACCTATCCCGATCTGTCGCTCTTTCAAATTGTTGCGGGCTTGCGCTATGCCTTCCCCCGGATGATGGAGCGGCTCGAAGCCAGCCACCCCCGGATAGTTGACGTACACGATCGGGTCGCAGCCCATCCCCGCATTGCCGCCTATCTCGCTTCGGACCGCCGCATTGCGTTTAACCGGTACGGCGTCTTCCGGCATTACCCGGAACTGGACGAAGCCAAGCGGCGACGCACGATCAAACAGTAGAGGCGGCGGCAATGGGGATTCGCACGGGAGGGGAGCTCCTGCGCTCGCTGCGTGACGGCCGCCGGCTGTTCATTGACGGCGAGCAGGTCGCGGATGTGACCGCCGATGCGCGGTTTCGCGGCGCAGCGCGGAGTCTGGCCGAGCTCTACGACATGCAGCACGATGCGGCGCTGATCGACCGCATGACTTTTGTTTCGCCGACCAGCGGCGAGCGGGTCGGGCTCTCGTTCATCGAGCCGCGCTCGGTCGATGAGCTGATCCGCCGGCGCGAGATGGTCAAGGTCTGGATGGACGCGACGTGCGGGATGTTCGGCCGCAGCCCCGATTTCATGAACATATTCTTCACCGGCTTCGCATCGGCGGCCGACGCGTTCGGCAACAAAGAACGGCCTTTCGCAGAGAATGTCCGCGCCTATCATACATATATCCGCGAGAACGACGTCTGTATGACCCACACCTTAGTCAATCCGCAGGTCGACCGTTCACGGCCCGTGGAGAAGCAGGTCAAGGACGTCGCCGCGAAAATCGTCAAGGAAACCGATGCGGGCATCATCATTCGCGGCGCGCGGATGGTCTCGACCTTGTGCGCCTATGCGCACGATCTCCTGGTGCTGCCGTCGACCTATCTCGCCAACAGCAAGGAGGCCGAGCCCTACGCCTTCGGGTTCAGTGTGGCCGTCAATGCACCGGGTTTACGCTTCATCTGCCGCCCCTCGGTGATCCACCAGAATGCCGCTTCGGTCATGGATTATCCGCTCTCGGCGCGCTTCGACGAGACTGACGCAATGGTCATCTTCGAGGATGTGCTCGTGCCGTGGGAGCGCGTATTCATTCACCGTGATCCGCAATTGTGCAACAGCCTCTACAACCGGACCGGCATCATGCCGCAGATCATGCACCAGTTCGCGACAAAGAACCTGGCAAAAGCCGAGTTCATGATGGGGCTCGCCTTTGCAATCGCCAAGTCAACGAACATCGACCAGCATCTGCACGTTCAGGGAATGCTGGCCGAGCTGATCCAGTACACTGAATTCTCGCGCTCCTGCCTGCGCGCCAGCGAGGCCGATGCGGCGCCCGGGCCGTCCGCGGTGACAACGCCGGCGGCGATGCCGTTGTGGACCGTGCGGATGATGTTTCCCAAAATGTTCGTGCGCATGTGCGAGATCATTCAGCTGCTGGGCGCCGGCGGGCTCGTCGCAGTCCCCTCTTATGCCGAACTCGACGGCCCGGCAGCCGGCGACGTTACGACGTACTTTCAGGCGGCCAACGCTGACGCTGCGACACGTATCAAACTGTTCCGGCTAGCCTTTGATGCCGCAGTGTCGTCCTTCTCGGGCCGTCAACAGTTGTATGAGCGCTATTATTCGGGCGACCCCGCACGCCTTGCCGCGACGCTCTACGGCCTCTATGGCAGGGACGCGTATATCGATCGTGTCATTGCGATGCTCGAGGCTCTGGAAGCGCGGCGCGACGCGTGAGGGCCGCCGCACGCCGCATCGCCTCCCGGAACGTTCTCAGAGTAACCGATTGCCGCGTACACGCCGCTCTCCTAATCCCGGACGACCCGCACCCCCGGCCTTCGAGCACCCTCCGGGACGACGCAGCCTCCACGCGGGACGCCGCGCCGTCATCCACCTTCAGGGGAGCCGGCCGCTCACCCGCCCGCCAGGGCATCGATCTCGGCATCTTCCGGAAACCGGCCGAGCTGCTTCTTGGAAAACAGCAGCTTCCCGTCGACCGTTATCTCGAAGACGCCACCGGTCCCCTTGACTAGTTCAACCTCTTCGGCACCGCGTTCCATGAGCCTGGCCTTCGCACGGAGGGCTCTTGGTTCATAGTTTCAGGGCACGCAGTATTCGATTCTGACCTTCACTGCAGCGGTCTCCTGCGCTGTTGCACGGTGCAGGCTAGCACGACCGGATGCAGCCGGCCATTGCTACAATGCTTCCTGTCCAGCAAATTCGGGCGAAGCGCAATCCCGTTCCCGCGCTGGCCCGAGCCTGTGATCCGAGCGTGAGGGAAGGAGACGATGTTAGAGGTTGAGATAGAGCACCGTCTCGCGGCGTTCGCGCTCGACATCCATTTTTGCAGCGGGCGCGGTCTTACCGCACTGTTTGGCCGGTCGGGATCGGGCAAGACCTCGATCATCAACGCGATCGCCGGGCTGATCCGGCCGGAGCGCGGGCGTATTGTCGTCGACGGTTCGGTATTGCTCGACACCGAGC
>JAFMSA010000024.1 GCA_017353855.1 Alphaproteobacteria bacterium | reverse complement strand
CATGGCCAACCGAGGCTACAATCCTCTCGTCGCCATCCAAATCGCCCTGTCCGGTCAGCTATACCCTGAACCGGGGGAGTAGTTACAAAATTAAAAAAGCTTTCCCGGGCTGCTCCCGGAGCGCGGGGATTGCCGGCTCTTGGTCGACGGCGAAAGGCGGAATGGCCGCTCAATCACAAATTCGGTTGTGCCGCAGACATGGCGGTAGACCTTCTGCTGTATGCCCGAACCTCCGATTGAGGCCGATCGGCGTATCCTTCATGTCGGTTCGCAGCAGACGGATCCGCAGCAATGGGCTCCGGCGATTGCGAGCGCGGCCCGGGTGTTTCATGCGTGCGCCAAGAACGGCCTCGATCTCGACTTGCTCCTA
Source organism: Alphaproteobacteria bacterium (assembly GCA_017353855.1). GTDB lineage: Bacteria > Pseudomonadota > Alphaproteobacteria > ATCC43930 > CGMCC-115725 > AP-15. The sequence continues at coordinate 16,693 of JAFMSA010000024.1, read as the reverse complement.
TGCGTGGCGGATTCCCGGCGCGCTACCAGACGCCGTTTCCTTCAATCGCCGCCTATGCGGAAGCGAACGACAACGCTCTTGCCCTGCATTTCCGCTCTTCCCGGCCTTGGCTGCTTGTCGAGCCGGGGCGGTACCTGGTGGATGACGCCGGCATCCTGCGAGTCAGGTATTGCTCGTCGCGCGCAAATCGCACCATACCGGACGGCGCTGGGTTTACATTGATGCCGGACGGTACAGCGGCCTGCCGGAGACCGCTCCGATGCGCCAGCGCAGGCGATCACGCACCGGCAAAGTGGTGATCAGCCGCCAATCGATCGCCTCGCTGCCCTTTTGGTGGACGTTCTTCGCGAATCTCGACCAGGCTCAGATCGAGGTCCGTCGCATCATCGCGATCGATGCTTGGCGCGGCCGCGCGATGCGGATCGCTTCCGGCCCGCAGACTGACGATCGCGCTGTGCCCCCTATCGCCGGGCCCGCGCGGTCCGACGATGACCGTGCAGTCGTCCAAAATCGGCCAGGCGCGAGCGCAGTCGAAAAATCGCGTGCCGTCAGCCAGACAGCGATCTTGCGCCGCCCGAACCACCAGCTTGACCGTCGCCGGCCGGGCCGTAGCATAAGAAGCCCCTTGGCTTCAGCGATACTTCAGCCATGGGGAGGCTCAGAACGCCGGGAACGTGAGGCCCGCCGCCAGCGATCCTGCCGTCAGGCCCGGCTCGAGCCCGACAGCATCTATGCGAGCCAATGGCCGAATATCGCGCGCCAGGGTACGCCCCCGCCAACGCTGACGGATGGCAAGGGATAAAGAGCAAATTTAGCAGTTTTTTCGACGAAACCGGGAGCGAGCATCGAATAGGGAGAAACCACAGGGAAGCGGACTTTGCTCGGCGTCAATGCGCAAAAGCAAGGACAGACCGCATCGGCATGATAGCAAGGGAGCTCGACCCATTGCCTGACGTTTGCGAGAAAACAGTCTTGCGGAGGTACTCATGAGCGATCCCGTGAACTCATCTCAAGGCCTTGATTTGGCTGAGGGCATCGATGCGGGGAGATTGTCGGAAGGGGACGTTCTGCTCGGGCATGTCGGTGAGGAACCGGCACTGTTGGTGCGGGACAAGGGCGAGTGTCTTGCGATCGGCGCCGCCTGCACTCATTATGGCGGACCGCTCGCAGAGGGCATTGTCGTCGACGGTGCCGTCCGCTGTCCCTGGCATCACGCCTGCTTCAGCCTGCGCACGGGCGAGGCCACTCGCCCGCCGGCGCTGGCACCGGTCGCTCGCTGGCGGGTCGAGCGGGACGGCAATCGGATTTTCGCTCGCGAGCGATTGCAGCCGGCGGCTCCGCTGCGGCGAGCCGCGGGAGCCGGCCCCCGTTCGGTCGTCATCGTCGGTGCCGGTGCCGCAGCCCAAGTCGCGGCCGAGACGCTACGGCGCGAGGGTTTCGCGGGCCGCATCACGATGCTTGGCGCCGATCCGGCGCCGCCCTGCGATCGGCCGAACCTGTCGAAGGATTATCTCGCCGGGACTGCCTCGGAGGACTGGATCCCGCTGCGTCCGCCTGAATTTTACAAGGGCAATGATATCGAATTACGGCTCGGCACCGCAGTAGAGTCGATCGCCCCTGAAAGGCGGCAAATCCGCTGCGTTGACGGAAACTGCTGCGAGTTCGATGCGCTGCTGCTCGCAACGGGTGCCGAGCCGGTGCATCTCGCGTTGCCCGGAGCGGACAAGGGGCATGTCTTCTACCTGCGCAGCCTCGCCCACAGCCGGGCGATAATCGCGGCGGCGGCGAATGCGCGCCGCGCCCTCGTCGTCGGCGCGAGTTTTATCGGGCTCGAAGTCGCCGCCTCATTGCGCAAGCGCGATCTCGAAGTGCATGTCGTCGCTCCGGAAGCTTGTCCGATGGAGCAGACTTTCGGGGTCGAGATTGGCAGCTTTGTTCGCCGCCTGCACGAAAAGAACGGGGTGGTCTTCCATCTCGGCAGGACGGTCAAGGCGATCGGCGAGCGCGATGTCGTCCTGCAAAACGGCGAAAAGGTCGCCGCCGACCTAATCGTATTCGGGGTCGGCGTCCGGCCTGCAGTGACGCTCGCCCAAGATGGTGGTCTCGCGACCGATCGCGGGATCGCCGTCGACGAATACCTGGAGACGAGCCGGCCCGGCATCTTCGCCGCCGGCGATGTCGCGCGTTGGCCGGACCGGTTGACCGGCAACGCGATCCGCGTCGAGCACTGGGTCGTGGCAGAACGTCAGGGCCAGACCGCCGCGCGCAACATCCTTGGGCGGCGCGAGCAGTTTGATGCCGTGCCGTTCTTCTGGAGCCAGCATTACGATACACCAATCTCCTATGTCGGCCATGCCGAGCGATGGGATCGGGTCGACATTGACGGTGATGTCTCAGCGGGCGATTGCGCCGTCGCCTACTATCGTGCGGATCGCAAGCTGGCGGTGACGACCATCGGGCGCGACCGTGACAGTCTCTTGGCCGAGCGCGAATTCGAGCGAGTGATCGCCGCGGCATCCTACGGGTGAACGCCGAACCTACCGCGCGCTTGGGTCGTGGGGCGGCAGTGCTGGTGCCGCCGGCCCGGTCGTTCGATCTGGGGGCGGCGGCGAGCTTTCTGCCGGAGCCCGAACCGGGACCGCAGACGCTGAGGGTCGGAACCGTATCTCGTTGGGCGGCGGGGGGTATCGCGATCCGGCCCACCGGCAACGCATCGAAATCTTCGGTCCGGTCTGCCGCTCCCCCTCAATGCCGATCTCGATCTGCGACCGTTTTACTCTTCAGCCGGGGTTCATGGGGCCGGTTTCGGCTCCTTGTGCGGTCTCCGCCGCCGCGACTGGCTTCGCTGTACGAGATGCTGGTCATTGCCATCACCGAGCAGCAGGTGCCGCTCGCTGCAGCCTTTTACATCCGCCGCGCATCATCGAGCGCTTTGGCAGTCATATCGCATCAGCGACCACGAGGTTCGAGAAGCCCCACCCGCCAGCACGGGCTCGGGGAGTGGTCGATCGAGTACATGCTGGCGCGCGGCATCGGGCCACCCGACTGACTGCCGGTAGGCGATGTCGGGCTGCTCCGCACGGTCGGGCGCTGTCTCGCCAGCGGGGCTTGGTTGTCCCCGGAGTTTAGCAGCGGCGCTGTCGCCGTTTGCACCCTATCGCGGCCTGGCAGCCTATTCATTGGAGTTTTACTCCGAAGCAGGTGGCGGCCTCCGGAGCAGGTGGCGGCGAGACGCTCGGCGTCCGGGAAGGAGGTTATCGCGTGAGTTCAGATTTCGACTTCGATCGATTCTGTCGCGTCCTGGTGCGCGAGGCATCCGATGCCGTGGTCTTCGCGATTGGGTGATCCGTTTCTGAAACGGCCGGCGCCGAGCGGGTCTTCGGATTCAGTCCAGCCCAAGCCATCGACCCCCGAACTGCTCATTGTTCGACGGCGGCAGCGGGTTGGCCAAGATGCTGGCCAGGCTGTGGCCGACTGTGCCGGTGCAGCGCTGCACCGTGCACGCCGTGCACATCGTGCCCGAGCGGCCGGCGGTCAGCGCCTGCTGATGCTCGGGGCGGTCGTCGAAGCGCCGGCTCGGTGATCAGGGAGATCTCGAGGCTTTCAAAGTCGAACCGCCGCGGCGGCGGGGATTTCGCAGGGTTGAGCCCCGGATTTTCAATCAATACCCGATCGCGGTCTGTTCGACCCCGCGCTCGTCGAGCGTCCCAGCCAATACTCGAATCCGAGGTCAGACACGCGGGTTTCTGCTTCTGAGCTCTTTCGCGGAGCCTCTTCTCGATCTACGGCACGCCCTGCGATTGTGCTTCGTCAATCTCGCTGAGCGCGACCGTAGAATGGGCAAAGGCGCCACCAGCGCGCATCTCCGCCGCGACCCAGATCGCCTCCATGATCTCGTTGCGCGTGGCACCGTTACGCAGTGCGGCACGCGTGTGGCCTTTGATGCAATACGGGCACTGTGTGACATGGGCGACAGCGACGGCGATCACCTGCTTGGTCTTGGCCGGCAGCGCCCCGTCGGCGAAGACCCGTTCGCTGAAAGCGTCCCAGGCCACATGGATCTCCGGCGCTAATGCGCGCCGCTCTTGGCGGATCTTGGATGATGAGGATGGATAAATAGCGTCTGCCATTTTGGTGCTCCCATGATCGGCTGGTTCGCCAATGCAATCGCTGTCCGGCTCGGCGGCTCGCTCGCGGGAAGCTCCGCTCCGAGGTGGGTTCAACACGCGCATTGTCTGTTCCCGGCCCGAACGCATCGTGTTGCCAAATCGATCGCCGCAGCGGCTTTCTGGTCGGCTCATCTATCTGCGCTCTTACTCCACGAGGCGGGCGGTGAATGCGGTTTCGCGGGCTTTATGGCATCGCAAGCCCTTCTCCAAAGCTCCGTCTCGTAACTTGTAATTCTAGTCTGGCAGGCACGCACTGGCTTTGCGCCGCCGCAATGATTTTCATCAATCTCCATGGTGCGGATCACAAGCCCACCACATGGGAACACACCGGTTTCCAGAGCGTTTCATTGTAATCGGCGATACAGTGCGCGAAAGTTGATCCGGATTGTTGCGCCAAAGCAGAGACAATTTGGTTCGCGCGTATCATGATGCGCTTCGAATCACGGGACCGGGATCAGCGTGGGAAATTCAACCCGATCACGCACAGTCAGGAAGAACGACGATGCAGCACCCAAGGCCGCCATATGATCAACGGGTTCCTGATCCGCCGCGCGGCGACGAACGCGAGGCGCGGCCGATCCCTCACGGGCACGCACAGATTCTGGCGGCAAGTCTCGGTATGGATCTGTTTTGCCGAACGCTCGCGCATGAGGCACCCGATGCGATTATCTTTGCCGATGTCGGGGGCATGATCCGCTTCTGGAACCGTGGCGCCGAGCGAGTATTCCGTTACCCGGCCGCAGAGGCGCTCGGCAAATCCCTTGACATTATCATTCCCACAGAGCTGCGCCCGCGGCACTGGAAAGCATACGCAGATACAATGCGCACCGGGGAGACGCGGTACGGTGCCGGAGAAGTGCTGGCCGTTCCTGGAATGCGGAAGGACGGCTCGACCGTACCGATCGAATTCACCCTCTTGCCATTTCACGATCGCGTCGGGCATGTCCTCGGAGTCGCAGCCATACTGCGTGACGCCTCGAAACATGCCGCAGAAATGGAGGCGCTGCGCAGCGAATTGACCACGGCGCGCAAGGCTGGTCCCGGCGGCTGATCCTCGCAGCGGGCGAGCACAACGTGTTGGACGAGCTGAGATGCAAGATATCCTCAACCTTTTGGTACGGTTTCGTGATGGCGAAGAACCCTGCGCGATCGCGACAGTCGTCGAAACCCGTGGGTCGGTTTCGGCGCGAACCGGCAGCAAAGCGGTCATAGATTGCGAGGGAAAGGTCGTGGCCGGGTGGGTCGGCGGCGGGTGCGCGCAATCGACCGTCTGCCACGCCGCGATCGGAGCGATGCGCGAGGGTGCGCCGCAGATGGTCGACTTGGACCTCGACGACGAGGTGCTGGGCACCGGAATGCCCTGCGGCGGTGCCATGCGCGTCTATATCGAGCCGATGATGCCCAAGCCCAAGCTCTGGCTCCTTGGCGTCGGCCGGGTTGCCGAATGCCTCTGCCAGATGGGCGCTCTTCTCGGTTTTGACGTGATTGTCGATGACGCATTGGCCGAGCACGAGCGCTACCGCGAGGCGAGCCGCCTGATTGACGACGATCTCGACTACGAGAAGCTCGCGCCGGGGGCAGCTGACTACGTGGTGGTTGCAACGCAACACAAGGGCGACCATCAGTCGATGCTGCGCGCGCTGCGCTCACCGGCACCCTTTATCGCCCTGATCGCGAGCGCCAAGCGCTCGGGTCTCGTGCTCGACTATCTGCGGCAGGAAGGCATCTCGGAAGCCGATCTGGCCCGCGTACACGCCCCGGCCGGGGTCGATCTCGGTGCCAAGGTGCCTGAGGAAATCGCCCTGTCGGTACTAAGCGAGATAGTCCTGCACCGTCGCGGCGGGACCGGCGAGCCGATGCGGGACCGCCTACGCCGTCGAACCGCGGGTGAAGCTGTCGCCGGGGCGACTGCCTGACCCGATCGCCCGAACTCGACAGCAAGAAACGGAACGAATCATACACTTCCCAATTGCGGATAGAGCTGAATGGCGGGGGTCGTTATCGGTCTATCGATCGCTTCCTCCGGCGGGGAGATGACGTTCGCGATAGCGGACGAGGGATGCTGGTGATGTGTTTTGCACTGAAGCTTGCGCATTTGTGAGCTTTGCGCCGAGCTTGCAAGAGATGCTGTCAACGGATCGTTGGGGGCGAGCCCGCGGGCGGCAAGACCGAGCTTAATGCTGGTTCAACCCGGACCAGCCGATCGCGGACCTCTTTGACGCCTAGCGTGTTTTCGACCAGCACCTTAAGCGCAGCGCATTCGTGCTCGTTGGTGTAGGTGCCACCGAGATCAACAATCCCGTCCCGGACCCAGACGGAGACGTCAAAACGCGGACTCCAGGGTTCGGCGGCGATTGCAGCGAGGATGCGCTCGCGGATCTCCTCGTCGCCGTAGCTGCGGGACATCGGCGAGGTCGCCTTGTCGACGAGCGCCTGAACGAGATCGGCGCGACTTACGATGCCCGCGAGGCTGCCCGCCTCCATGACGGGCAGACGCTTTACACGATGCTTTTCCATCAGCGCGACAACCTCCGCCAGCGGGGTGTGCGGCATTACCGACACGACCTGACGGGTCATGACCTCGCTGACCTTGCGCGCATTCGCCTCGACATAATCGCGTGCGAGCCGCTCCGGTCCGGTAAGGAACTCCAACCATCGTGAACGGTGCCGCGCGGTACCGGTTTCGGTGCGCCGCAGGAGATTGTTCTCTGTGACGATCCCGACCACGACGCCGCCCTCACCAACGACCGGCAGACCGCTGATCCTATGTTGCAGCATCAGGCGCGCAGCCTCGACGACCGACGTTTCCGACCTCACGGTAATCACCGACCGCGTCATCACATCTGCCGCTTTCATCGCGATCTCCTCGGCTTGGTTGGCCCGTCAAGGGCGCCGGCAAAACGGGCAGTGTCATCGCGGAAAGGATAAACTCTATCCTAAACTCGCTGCATCTTAATCATCCTGCTCGCTCCTTAAAATATTCAGTTAGATATTGCGCCGTGGAGGAGCTCTAGCCGCTCCGCCGCGCAACGTGGCCATATTCGAGTACTGCTTCGAATGGACTTGTGGGAACATGCGTACAGGTCTGCCGATCGCTCTCGCTGATGCACAGATGCACAAGGTCGTAGAACCGAAGCGGCTAGAGCCCGCGCTCATGTTCCGAATCGTCAGATCATATCATTGATCCTGCGCAACAATCGTGCGCAGAGAAAGTTTGGGCTCTAACCGTTACCGGATGGTCTGCCTGATATCAGGAGGAAGCGGTGAGCGGCGCTATGGACAGGGTTGCGCACGCTGGGCGAGATCCGACAACATGTGCGGGGTGAACAACTTTACTTGATAACCCTGCGGCATGGGCGCGCGCGGTCGGGAGGCGGTCTCCAGCGACTTGATCGTGTGAGGACAGGATCATCGCATGTGAATACACCGAATACGTGCAGATTAGTCAAAGAATATATTGAGCTCTGCTTTTAAGTGCTCAGTTGTAAATGGCAGTGCTAAATCGGATATGCGCGGGGCCGAAGGCGGGCAGCCAGCTCCGTGCCTTAACTGATGCGCTTATCGCTTCCTGATCCAATACCTCACCGGGTTCGACGCGAAGGCGTTCGCCAGCCACGGACTAAGGAGCGGTGTGAACTCGAGTGAGGTCGCGCAAGCCTGGCAAATTACCCGCCTCAAGGCCGAAGAGCGATCTGGGTAACTGTCTCTCTCAGAAGAGTCCGTGGCTTCCGCCAACCGCCGCAAAAATGACTGCGAGCGAGGACGCCAGAATCGCGCGATGCATCCAGAGCATTCGGATGAGCACTGCCGGAGATGCCGCCCTCGCGCGTTTCTCTAGGACGCAGCAAATTACCAGCGGCTCGAACACGAAGAGCAGCGCCGCGAACAGCAGCCATACACCGACCATCAGATGCATCCACCAATACTGGCTTTGAGTGAACCGGTCCCACAAGTTATACGAGTATAGCATGTACAGTCCGCTGAGGAGCACCAGAAGCACGGTAATCCGCGCTTGTGGGCCAAGGCGATTCTCGATCGCACGGAACTCTTCCATCCATTCTTCCGACGCCTTCTGTTTCATTGTCGGCAATTGAACGGTGGTGACAAGCCAGACGCCGCCGATCCATACAACCAGGGAACGTGGACCGCCCGCGCGACAATGCTCCAGTCGATAAGCATGAATGAGCCTCGTGTGCGGTAATGTCAGATCGGCCTTATGAGCTCGTCTCGTATCCGGGGCCGCACCAGGACGCTGCCGTAGAAGATTGCGAACAGACCGAAGCGATGCTCCAGGCGGCGGCGGCGAGCCACAATGCGGCTGCGATCTGATCGCCGGCCAGTGGAATTGAGATGCGCAACACGGCTGCGATCGTGATTAGGGCATAGATCGCCTTGGTTATCGGTCCTGCCGAGAGGGGCCGGCCGGTATGATCGAGCGAAGCGCGGGTCATCACGGCGAGCGTCATCGTACCGACGGCGCCGACCGTCAGCGCGTGCAGAGCCGCGCTCGCCGGGAAGATCTGGCAGAGCCTGTCGGTGCCGAGCAATAACAGGCCGAAGGCCAGCCAGCCGTACCCGACATGCAAAATCAGCAGCAGCGGATCGCGGAGTGTCCCGCCAGCCGCGCCAGCAGGATAGCCGCAGCCCAACGGCAATCCCGGCAATGAGCGCCGCCCAAGGGGTCGCCGCGGCATCCGGCGCAACCGCCCAAATCAGTAGCGCCAATCCTGTCACGACGAGCGCGGTCACGTCGAAACGTGCCTCCGGCAACGGCGGCGAGACCTCGGGACGCGCTTTCGCCAACCAATTGCGTGTGAAGCTCGGGATGATACGGCCGCCGATCAGCAAGATCAGCATGAACAGGGTGGCGAGCCCGAGGCGGTTGCCGAGGTGAGCGATGTAAAGCGCGGCCATGCGCCTCATCTTCTATACGGAATATGCGCCGCGCGTGCTCATGTGTGGATGCGGGCGTGAATGTCGAAACCGCGTGCACGATTCCCGAAATCGCCGATTTCGATATCTCCAGAGGCCATATCATGCAGGTGGCCGATCCCTCGGACAGCTCGGACATCTGGACGCGATCCGCGGGGGAAAGGGGTGGAATCCGGGTCACCCGAGAGCCGGATCAGATCAATGTCGACACCGTCGTGCGTAAAATAGAGGAGCAGCTCGGAGTCCTCGGCGGAGCCAAGGTTGTTGCCGCATCGATGCGACAGACCGCCTTCCTTGCCACACTTGATCGCTACGTGCTCGCAAACCCGGTCAAACCGCGGGCGCTGCCGCATCTTTTGGCGCTCGGCGAGATGAACGCCGGCAACGCTAAGGTTTTGGCTCCCTCCAATATGCGGTAAGTCCGGTGTGTATGCGATGGTGGCAAGTTCCCGCCGGCAGTGATCACAGCGGCGCGCCGATCGCGAGCGCGGGGAGCGGCCAACCGTACTGAAGAGCGACTATCCCGGCAATGAGACAATGACAGGTGCCACATTGCTCCTTTTCTCGAGGTGTCGATAGCCCGCAGGAGAGCGGTCAAGGGCCATTCAATCCCTGAAAGAACTGAAATGTGACGCGTCCGACCTCCAGGGCTGCGGCACGGGTGAGGCTCGCCGCCCGAAACTTTAGGGGTGTCGCAATATAGGAGACGCCGCTCAGGATGCCGACCCAAAGGGTTGGCGCCAGCAGTGTGACGATTCCTGGCATGATGGTCTAATTCGATCCTCCCGGCCTCGCCGGAAAGAGCGTGAGAAATCACTCAGCATATCCTTCCAGTGATCGGCATCGGGGGCGGCGTAGCCTTGTGGCTGATGTTGTTCGGCCATTGGCTCGCATGGGTGCGATAATGCGCCAGCCAGTTCTCGGCCTCCGGGGCGCTGTCGGGAACAATCGCCTCCGCCGGGTATTCGAGTCGATGCGCTCGTCCGGGTGGATGACCAGTATGTTCTCGCCCTCGTAAAACCAATCGACCGGGCAGACCTCGACGCAGTCCATACATCTGCATTTGATGTAGGCCTCATTCACCACGTAAGGCATTGCTCGGGTCCCGATGCCCGGCGCCGGTTCTGTCGGCCCGACTGGGCTGGCGAATAATATTTAAATTATATATATCTTATTCTTGCGACGAACGGAAACGGAACCCCTGGCGTTGATGCCAAATGCGAGCGCCGGCCGAATGGACGTCTTTGAGAAGCTCATTCAGTACCATCGCATGACCAGAACAGCGGTTTGCGGAGATCGAAGCGACTACCGACGCCGAAATTTGAGCGCCGAGGACAGATATTGCGAGAGCTATGGATCGAGCTGGAGGCTGTCGAGATCCTAGAGGAGGAGGTTCTTTATCCGGAGACTGACCGGTTTCCGTCGACCAGCCGACTGGTTGGACAGGCATTCGATGCACATGCTTTTGTTTGACGCGATATCAAGGAAATAGCTGATCTTCCCCGTCAATAAAATTGACGGGCATGGGTCCTTCCTTGCAACGGCCCTGGTTCATTGGCGTCCCCTTCTGAGCCTTGCGTTGACTGGCAATCGCGCGGTACCTGCCGCCACCCCAAACCTCTCCCGACGCCGTGCCCGTCGATTAACGGCTTGACGGATCCATCATGTGGTTCTCGGGGCCGGCATCCAGCCGAGCCATTGCTGCGGGGCGTAGCGCTCGACGGCCACGGATCATGCGACAGTCATATAGGTATGACCGCCGCCTGTATTTTGCCTGCTCGCCCGTCCGCCAACCGCCGCTATACTCGGCGACCGCGCCCCAGCCGGGAGCGGATTATTCCCAATGGCAGGCCCAAGCAAAGAAGCGATAGCATCCTACACACCGGCTTCCCAAACCGCGCATTCTTCATCCATGCTAAACGAAAGTTTTGCCGCTAGTCACCCGAGCCAGGAGCCGCATGCCTTAATTGGGCCCGTTGTAGGTCGGGCGGGAGCAGCCGGAAATATAATAGGTATCCGTACCGCGCGAACGGGCTGTGGACCACCCGATTGGCTCGCTGCCCATGCCCGTCAGCACGCACCCGCCGCCGGGCATCCGAGCCTGGCGGACGGGGCCCAGGGGGATGGTGTGCAAGATCCTGCCCGAGCACATGAAGCGACGCGATCCCGAGTTCGAGACGATGGCCGAAATCCTCTGCGCACCGGCAAGCGGCGAGACCGCGTGAGGAAGCCAAAGACGGGCAGAACCAAGGCCAGGGCAGCGCTGGCGGGGGGCATGACGATCGTCCTTGCGACGAGAAACCCGGGGATCCAGGCGAACGGCACGACGCCGGATCGTCGGCCTCTTCCCGGCGCCAATCCCACCGTGATGCGCGATCACGGGTTGCCTTGCCTGGCGTTGATCCAGCGCAATGCCGGTTTCGTCGCGAGCCGGTATCCGGAAGACACGAGGCGTCGGCAGCGGGCTCTCGAGTTCAACGACGCTGCGTGTCCGAGGGAGGTGCGATGTACCGTCAGCCCTGGTCCGCTCTCGCCCGTGGCGTGGCGGTCCTCCTTGTCCTCGCTTCCTGTTCGGGGGTAGGGCCGAGCCCGCCCGAACGGGTGGCTTACAGCACTTTCGAAAAATACTTGCACGAGCACCAAATCGCGCAGGTGAGGATCTCTGCCGATCAGGTTTATGCAAAACTGAATGATGGACGCAACCTCGTCGCTGCTCGCGTCTCCCCGGATATCGCTTTGGAGCTCGAGCAATATGGGGTGGAATTTTCTGGCGAACCCGGGTATTCGTCGAATCTGATGCTTTGGCTGATACCAGCCTTTGGTATCCCGATATTGCTCGCGTTCGGTTGGAGGGGCCGTGCTGTTCCGGGCACTGGCACCGCAGCGATGAGCAAGAGCAAGGCAAGGATATATACCGAGACCAGCACGAGGACGACATTCGATGAAGTCGCCGGGGTGGACGAGGCCAAGGAGGAGCTGAGGGAGGTCGTCGAATTCCTCAGGGATCCTGCGACCTATGGCCGTCTCGGTGCTCATGTTCCTAAAGGGATCCTGCTCGTGGGTCCCCCCGGGACCGGAAAAACTTTGCTGGCTCGGGCGGTGGCGGGAGAGGCAGCGGTGCCTTTCTTGTCGATCAACGGATCGGAATTCGTCGAGCTGTTCGTCGGCGTCGGGGCGGCGCGCGTGCGGGATTTATTCGAGCAGGGGAGGGCCAAGGCGCCGGCAATCATCTTCATCGACGAACTCGATGCGCTCGGCAGAGCACGCGGCGCCAACGGGCAGCTTACGGGGCATGACGAGAGGGAACAGGCCCTCAACCAACTCCTCTCCGAGATTGATGGGTTCGACCCGAGCGTCGGCTTGGTTTTGCTCGGCGCGACCAATCGGCCGGAGATCCTCGATCCGGCGCTCTTGCGCGCCGGTCGCTTCGACCGGCAAGTGCTTGTCGATCGCCCCGACAAGGCGGGTCGTGTTCAAATCCTGGAGATCTATCTCGGCAAAATTCGTCTCGGATCCGACGTGTCGGTAGAAGACGTTGCAGCGCTCACCGCAGGGTTCACTGGCGCCGACCTCGCCACACTGGTCAACGAAGCAGCTCTTCTTGCAACGCGTCGCAAAGCGCAAGACGTCATCGCCGCCGATTTCACGTCGGCGATAGAGCGTATCCTGGCCGGGCTTGAAAAGAAGAACCGGCTGCTAAGTGCCAAGGAACGCGAGATCGTCGCCTATCATGAGATGGGCCACGCGCTCGTCGCACTGACATTGCCGGGAGTTGATCGTGTACAAAAAGTCTCAATCATCCCACGAGGGGTAGGAGCACTGGGCTATACGATCCAGCGGCCCACCGAGGATCGCTTTCTGCTGACCGAAGAGGAGCTCGAAAACAAGATGGCGGTGCTGCTCGGCGGCCGGGCAGCCGAGCGATTGGTGTTCGGCAAAGTGTCGACCGGTGCGGCCGACGATCTGGCCAAGGTTTCCGATATCGCACGCAGTTACGTAGCTCAGTATGGGATGGTCGGCGAAATGGGAGATGTGGCTTACGATCGGCAGCACTCGCACTTTCTTCCAGGCGGGCAGCCGCTTGGCTGGCTGGAGCGCAGCTATTCCGAGGAGACGGCGCGCGAGATCGACTGCGCCGTTCGCAAGACCGTTGCCCGTGCGATGAAGCGGGCGACGAGTGCACTCGAAGGCCGTCGCGACCTGCTCGACAAGGGCGCCAAGGCCTTGCTCGCGAAAGAAACGCTGTCGGTAACCGATCTTCAGGACCTTGTCTCGTTGACGCCAGCGAAAACGCCCCTACACCACGAGTATGCCCCCGCGGCCCAATAGCCGAGCGTTGGAGCAGCTTCTTGTAGAGCCCTGACGGTCGTGCGGGCTGAGTTGATCCAGATCATCGGGCCACACGATCGGCAAGCGATAAGATTGGGTCGCTGATTACGGGATGGGAGCGAAGACAAATGCCGAGCTATCGCGTCTGTTTCATGAATGAAATTCCCAGGAACGGAAAGCTTTTTCGCTGCTGTCAGCGCTCGATCGTCATTCGTTCGGCGCGCACTTCCGAAAGGGCAGTCGAGGCCGCGAAGAAGCGGTTCGCCAGGCTCGAGGGAATCCGCGATTGGAAAATTCACGCGTCTCTAATCGAAGTAGAAGCAGCAGGTACTGACAGGAAACCACTAGAGGTTACACCTGCTGAGAAAACAGTGTGTCGCTTACCTCAGAGAAAGACGTCTCGCTCCGCAAAGGAATAGTTCGTCCGGACGGTGCCAGTAGATCCTCGATCAGAGGCTCGGGATATGAGAAAGACGGCCGATATTGTGAGAAACCAGGATCCGGTGATGCTGGCACCAAATGCGACGATCAAGGAGGCCTGTCGCGTCATGCGCGACCGCCGCGTCGGCGCTGTCCTGATCACAGACGGCGATCGCCGTCTGGTCGGTATTTTCACCGGGCGTGATGCCGTTCACCGCGTGCTCGCAGAAGGAAAAAGTGCTGTTCGCACGACGTTGCGCGAGGTCATGACAGCCAATCCGCGGACCTTGCCCTCAGGCAAGTTAGCGATCGACGCGCTCCGCCTCATGGAAGACTGCCGCTGCCGCCATTTGCCGATCGTTGACGATGGCAAAGTAGTCGGGATCGTTTCGCGCTTCGACTTCAGCGGCATAGAACTGGATCGCCTCGACGAGGAGACCGGCCTCTGGGAGCGTATGTGACGGCCGCGCACCGGTCTGTTGAACGGAATGCGTTGCCACAACGGGGCACTTTCTGAGTGACGCGTCCGGGAGCGGGCTGCCGACCACGATTAAACCGCCCTGCCGGTCTTTTGCTGCTGCGATATTTCCTGGGCAGAGGGCAGAGTTGGCTCGACCTCGCGACTGATCGGGCGTGCAGATAAATCAGCTTTTGAGTGCAGGCCTGCGCCCGGTCTGATCTGACAGCTCGGTTTGTGACCGGTGGCTCCTCCCCCATGGCATGGGTTGCTCGGCGGGGCAATCGTCAAGGCGGTGATGAGGCCCCTCGCGCGGGTCGACCGTCAGCGCGTCACCATGTCCGCTGCCGCCAACGCGGCATTACGTCACGTCACTGCTCGGGCGGACACAACCAGGCAAGAGACCGCGAAGGCGCGGGAGCGAGCCTAGTGCCTATGCCGGGCATTTGAGACTGTCGGCCAATGGATTTGATTAGGTGGGGCGGCACAACAGCATGCCGGGCCAGTCCGCTGAACTTTGCCTCTTGGACTCTGAGGCGGCCAAGCGGAAGCAGGCCCTAATCGTTCTGTGTAAGCACACCGCTACCGGACCACGAAACGTCTCTTCGTAACACGGCCACAAACATGCTGCCAAACGTTCCTTGCCCGGTAGTGCTGGTCCCTCCGGAGGGCGGTACGACACCATGACGCCTTCACCATGTCTTAGTGCCTCACGCCGGATTCCCGGCACCAGCATCGCGGTCAACCCGCAGGAGATTGCCGAACATACCGGCGCCGATCTGCTTATCGTACAAATAGCGAGCGCAACCCCGCGCCGTCGAGCTCGGCTCCTGTACGACATCGTACATGTGTCGATCAGCCACAGCACGAGTGGCCTGTCTGGTCAAACGAGTTCGTCAAGCGCGTCGCATGCCGCCGTCCACGCGGCCGTTTGCAGCAGCGGGTGTTCCTCGCGCACGACAATCCCTCGGCAGAATCAGGCGCTCAGCGAAAGAGCTATTAACCATCAACCGACCTCATTGTCCTCGCTTGGCGAGCAGCTTGGGGAGGCTCCGAGAGCGGCAATCCTTGAGTCTACTGTCGCCAAGGAGCGCTGTCCCGCTGTTGTGGTGCGTTCAACCCGACAATAGGCATGTGCTCCCAGCCGGCACCTGGTGAGCGGAGCGGCACGCCGACAGTGAAGCTCTGCTAGCTGAATGTTGGGTCCGACAGGGCTGAAGACACTGCCGGAGCCGCGGTCGAACGGATTGTGATTTGAACGTACTGATGCGATCGTCAATTTGTCTCCCTCACCCAGCGGCTTTAACTAAGGCCGAATTGTAGCCGGCAAATCAGCGATTACCCCCCGCCTTGCTGCCGCTGCTTCTTGGAAAGGCTCAGCGCCTGTCCCAGGTGTCGGCTCGAACCGGCTCGAGCGGCCAGCACCCGGGCTCGCGCGGCCGCCTCTAGCCCTTTCAACGCGAACTCAGTACACATTTCTTGCGGCAGCTGGTGGTCCTGGCTCGCGATGCTTTGGCCTAGCCGGGCGAGGTGATCGAGGGTGGCAAGAGGCAGGTTTTGGTCCTCCAGTTTGTCAAAATCCGTCCGATATTTCGCGATGCGACGTTCGACGTCGACCGGCAATGGGGGCTCGAGCTCCTTCAGCGCCTCCAACCATTTGTCCCGAACCAAGTTGAACGCGGCATGATCGTCAAGCCAGCCGCGGTGCTCGGCCGCAATCGCCGCCAAGGTCCGTAATAGCGCTACTACCCGCGGGCCGCCCCATGCAATATCCGCCCCACGCGACGTCTCAAGCCGATCCTCGATCTCTTCGCCCAGCGAGCGTCCGTTGCTGGTCGCCTGGGCAACGAGATAATCCTGCATCTCGGCGCGCAGACGCGTACCAAACGTAGTGTGTCTAACCTCATTCTGCGGCTTGCGCTGCCGACGAATCCGATGTGATGGTTCAGCCATTGATATCCAGTTCCAGAATTGCCGATCGCATAAGCTTATCGTCAATCTACTGACGATGGCACAGATAAGAAAGCGACGCCGGCATCCGTTCTCATTGACCTAGATCAAGGCGACCGGCGCCCCTCTTCGCCACAAGAGCGATATGCGACGAATTACACGCGTTGATTTCGACGAGCTTGCTGATCTTCGAGAGAGGGCTGCGGAGGTATGTGAGGAGACGAAAATCCTCATCGAACAGCACCGCAACCTGAAAGAATGGGCAGATGAATTCGGACAGTCACGAACGCGCCTAACCGAAGCCTCCTTCCGGCCGTTCTCACCGGTATCGGATACTACGTAGTTGCAACCCGTCGCACTCGCTCATTCTTGCCGGCACGGCTATCGCGCATCAAACAGACAACGGTGAACCATGAATGGACCGTTGCTTCTAAGC
>JAFMSA010000243.1 GCA_017353855.1 Alphaproteobacteria bacterium | reverse complement strand
AAAAGATGGCGGAGAATGCGAACGCTCTGATCGCTTACCGTACCTACCCGCACATCGACTATTACGAGCGCGCCTGGCAGGGTGCCCGGTTATTGGAACGGGCGATGGAGGGCGAGATCTGTCCGAAGACGGTGATCGCTCGCCGGCCGATGATTTACGGGCTCGATCATGGCCGCACGCAGCGGGGACCGATGGCCGAGCTGATCGCCCGCGGGGAGGCGCTCGAGAACAGCGGCGAGGCGCTCGTGGTGAGCGTCTGTGCCGGATTCAGCCGCGCCAATATTCCTGACGTCGGCCCGTCGGTGAGCGTCACTTTCGACGGTGATACCAGGCGCGCGCAGGCGATCGCCGAAGAATTCATGGACTACGCTTGGGAAACCCGTGACTTCACGACCGTCAAATTGCTTTCTGTTGCCGAGGCGGTGGCGCTCGCGCGGCGGGGCAGGCCTGGCGAAAAACCGCTCGTGGTCGCCGATTACACTGACAACCCCGGCGGCGGCGGCTACGGAGACGCAACCGCTTTCTTGAAGGGTCTCGTCGAAGCCGGTGTCGAGAGCGTTGCCTTTCATGCCATTTGCGATCCGGGTGCGGTCAAGGAAGGCATGCGAGCCGGTGTCGGCACGGCAATGATGCTGACCCTCGGCGGCAAGACCGACCCGTCATTGGGTGGTGGACCGCTCTCGTTACGGGGAGAAGTGGTGTGCCTGACGAACGGCCGGTTCACAGCCTATGGTCCGATGGGCGGCGGCATCGAGCGCGATTACGGCCCTTCCATGGTCTTCCGCAGCGGCGGCATCGACATCATCGTCATTACTAATAACGGCCAGGCCGTGGATCTCGCCCAGTTCACGTCGCTGGGTATCGATCCGACCCGCTACGGGACGATCGCTGTGAAGTCGATGCAGCATTTTCGCGCCGCCTTCGAACCGATTTCCCGCGAGGTCGTCCTCGTCGATACCGGCGCGTTGTGCGCCGAGATCTATACGCCCCAACTCTTTACAAAGGTTCGCCGCCCGGTCTGGCCTCTCGACCCGATCTCCGACCCACGCGATGTCTAACCTCAACCTGACCTGCCTGTTTGCTTCCAGTCCGGCCTTTCGCGCATTTGTCCTCCTCATCTGGACGACATCCGAACTTCTGCAGGATTGCGGTGTTCTCCTTCGAGCTATTGCGGGCCTCCCCGGCTTCGCGATCACCTTAGATACGGGTACCAGACAATGGCAGGTACAGGGACAATGACCTGGAGGCGTATCGGATTGGCACTGGCAGGCGCGGCATGCCCCGCCCTCCTCCTATTCCCGGCGTTTTCCGGCGCCCAACCGGCCGCCGAAAGCTCTGCGGGGGCGGGCCGCAATCTAACGCAACAAACGCAGAAAGAAGTCTCGATTACGCTGCCGAGCTTTGCGCCGCTAGCCGAAAGGGTGCTGCCTGCCGTTGTAAATATCTCTGTAGAATCGACCGAAGATGCGGGCGTTCAAGGAAAGGGCGACGCACAGGGCGGCGTGCCCTCGGCGCCGGGGGGAACGCCATTCGATCAGTTCATGCGGCGTTTTTTTTCCAATCCGTTCCGCAACCCGCAGGAGAAGACGATGGCGCTGGGCTCCGGCGTTGTCATCGATCCCGCCGGGTACATCGCGACCAACGGTCATGTCGTCGCGAATGCGCAGAAGGTCACCGTCACGTTTCAGGACAACAGCCAGCATCCAGCGAAGGTCGTCGGACACGACCAGAAGACCGACATTGCTCTGCTCAAGATCGACACGAAACAGCCGCTTGCTTACGTCACCTGGGGCAACAGCGACGAACCCAAGGTCGGCGACTGGGTCGTCGCGGTCGGCAATCCGTTCGGGCTCGGCGGGACTGTGACGGCAGGGATCGTTTCGGCGCTCGGCCGCAACATCAACGAAGGGCCCTATGACGACTTTCTGCAGATCGATGCCCCGATCAACCGAGGGAATTCGGGCGGCCCGACCTTCAATCTGCAGGGCCAGGTGATCGGGATAAACACGGCTATTTATTCTCCCTCCGGTGGATCGGTCGGGATAGGGTTCGCGGTTCCCTCGAACATTGCTAAACATGTCGTGGCTCAGCTCAAGGAGCACGGCCATGTGACCTGGGGTTGGCTTGGCGTTGCGATTCAGAACATCACCCCGGCGATTGCAGAGAGCCTGGGACTCGACCCCGAACACCCGATGGGAGCTCTGATTGCCTCGGTGACGCGGGACAGTCCCGCCCAGAAGGCCGGCCTTCAGTCGGGCGATGTCGTCATCCGGGCGGGCGGTCACGACATCAAGACAGTCCACGACCTTCCACGTCTCGTCGCGGCAGCAGCTGTCGGCAGCAAGATGGAGCTCACCATCCGTCGTGGCGACAAGCAGCAGGAGGTAGAGGCCACAATCGGCGAGATGCCTGAGAAAGTAGCCTCTGCCGTACCCGGCCAGGCTCAGCCCAACAGCGCCAGCGCTCTCGGCATGGAGCTGGCGCCGCTGGCTCCGGAACTGCGCAGTGAGCTGCATGTGCCCAAGGATGTGAACGGGGTCGTCGTGGGCCGCATCGCGAATGACAGTCCGGCGCTCGCGCTGGGTGTACAACCGGGAGACGTGATCGTGTCGATCGATCGAAAGCCGGTGAAGACACCCGAAGAGGCGGCCACCGAGCTCAAGGAGGCCGCTTCGCACGGCAACATTTTAATGCTCCTCAACCGCCACGGCGTCAGCCAATTCGTCGGGTTGTCGACGGACGACAAGGCGATGTCGGGCAGCAGCCGCTGACGGGCCGCCGTCGTTCGAACTGGTGATCGACGATCCATCGACGCGAGGCTGACATTCCGCGACTCTGTTTGTTACGCGATATCGAGCCCCAGATCGAGGATCGGTGCGCTGTGAGTGATCCAACCGCAGGAAATAAGGTCGACGCCGGTGGCGGCGACCGCCGGTGCGGTTTCGAGGTTGATCCGGCCGGAAGCTTCCGTAATGGCGCGTCCATCGACCATCGCGACCGCCCGTCGCATGGTTTCGGGGGTCATGTTGTCGAGCAGCACCGCATCGATGCCGATTTCGAGCGCGTCGGCCAGCTGGTCCAGGGTATCGACCTCAAGCTCGACCTTCACGAGGTGTCCCGCGCACTGGCGCGCGCGTTCGAGTGCCGGACGCACGCCGCCGGCCAGTGCGATATGGTTGTCCTTGATCAGCATCGCATCGTCGAGCCCGAAACGGTGATTAGCGCCGCCGCCGTGGCGCACCGCCTCTTTCTCGAGCACGCGCAGACCCGGCGTCGTCTTGCGGGTGCACACGATCTTCGCCTTTGTGCCGGCGATAGCGTCTGCCAGCGCCCGCGTCGCCGTGGCGATGCCGGACATTCGGGACAAAAGATTGAGCGCGGTGCGCTCGGCGCTGAGCACGCCGCGTGCCCGGCCGGCGATCCGAGCCACTTTTTCTCCTCGTGAAACCCGCACTCCATCTCTGCAGCAGCGCTCGATGCGCAATGTCGGGTCGATCAGCTCGAATGCGAGCAGCGCCGCATCGAGGCCGGCTACGATTCCCGGCTGTCGTGTTGCGATCACTGCCTCGACACTGGTGTCTTCCGGCACGATCGCGTCGGTCGTGATGTCGCCGGCGCGACCCAGGTCCTCCAGCAAAGCCACCCGCACGATCGGCTCGATGATTAGCCGCATCTCGCCCCTCGCCTATGCTCAGCCTAGCGCGAGCATGCGCTCGACCGCGGCGCGGGCCCGTTCGGCGATCTCAGGCTCGACGGTGACCTCGTATTTCATGGTTTCGAGGGTGCGGCGGATCTTCGGCAGAGTGATCCGTTTCATGTGCGGGCAGAGATTGCACGGCCGTACGAATTCGAGATCGGGGTATTCGAGAGCGACGTTATCGCTCATTGAGCACTCGGTCAGCAGCACGACGCGCGCCGGCCGCTTCTTGCCGACAAATTCGGCCATCGCGGCAGTCGAGCCGGTGAAGTCACATTCGGCGATGACCTCCGGCGGACATT
This sequence comes from Alphaproteobacteria bacterium, assembly GCA_017353855.1. Taxonomy (GTDB): domain Bacteria; phylum Pseudomonadota; class Alphaproteobacteria; order ATCC43930; family CGMCC-115725; genus AP-15. Next base: position 2,576 of record JAFMSA010000243.1, on the reverse strand, counting down.
CCGGATGGGCCAGGACGGTAATTCCGTGATGGCTCTCGCGCAGGCTGCGGATGTCCTCCGGCGTGAAGCGCTCGTGCACCTCGCAGTGGCCCTTCCACGCAATGATCTCGACCCTCGTCTGGGCCGCGGTATTGCGGGCCAGGTACTCGTCCGGGAGCATGATCACGCGCGGCACCCCGAGTGCTTCGACGATCTTCTTGGCGTTGCTTGATGTGCAGCAGACGTCCGACTCGGCTTTGACGGCGGCCGAAGTGTTGACGTAACTCACCACTGGAACCCCGGGGTGACGTTCGCGGAGCAGGCGGATATCGGCGGCGCTGATCGATGCGGCGAGCGAGCAACCGGCCTCGAGATCGGGAATCAAAACGGTTTTTTGCGGGTTCAGCAATTTTGCCGTCTCCGCCATGAAATGGACGCCGGCCAGCACGATGACCGCGGCTTGCGTGCGCGCCGCTTCGCGGGCCAGGGCCAGACTGTCGCCGACAATGTCGGCAACCGTGTGGAAGATGTCCGGCGTCTGATAGTTGTGCGCCAGCACAACGGCATTGCGCTCTTGCTTCAGCTTCAGGATCGCGGCGATGTCATTGGCCAGGATCGGCCATTCGACGGGCGGAATGTGGTGTTCGACGCGCCGGTATAACTCGGGGAGCGGCAGGGTGGCAGCGGGGCTCGGGGAAGGGGTCTGTAACACAGTCATCTCCTGGTAATATGCTCACTTTGAGCATTTAGGGAGCCCAGAAAAACCGGGCGTAATTCACCCGGTATTCCGTTATGCTGGCTATGAGAATAAGCTCCTCGGAGCAGTCGTCAAGGGCTTAACAAGCGCCGCCCGGCACGCAATCGCAGGCCGGGGGCGGGTCGTTCGAGCAGGACTTCGCGTCGGAAGCGCACAAATCGCGCCGGCCGTCCGCCGGTCGCGGCGCTGATCCCGCCGGTTTCTTCGACCAGGCCCTGCTGCTCGACGAGGCGACGAAAATTCTGCTTGTGCAGCCTTACGCCGGATAACGCCTCGACGGTGCGTTGCAGCTGCAGCAGCGTAAAGGCCGGCGGCATCAGCTCGAAAACCACCGGCCGATACTTTATCTTGCCGCGCAGGCGCCCGATCGCGGTGGCCAGGATGCGCCGGTGATCGGCCGCCATACTGACCCCGAACGTCGGGCCGCCGCCCGATGCCGGACAGCCGAGATCGCGCCGGCGTTCGTCGATCAGGCCCGCCTCGTAGAGCAGCTCGTAGCGTTCGAGGACCAGCTCGTCGTTCCATGAGGCGGACAAGGCCAGGCCAACCCGCTCTTTACGCAAGCGCCGCCCGGCTTCCGTTGAGGCCTGTGCTGACCATCGGCTCAACCCCTCCTCGATCGGCTCGAGCGCCGCCGGTCTGCCGGACCGCCAATCCTCCCAAGGGAAGAAGCGGTACCAGTTTTGCCAAACCGCATCAGCTGCTCCCCCCGGTCTCGCTTCGCGCACCAGCGCAAGGTAGGCAACCGTCAGAGCACGGCCCGGCTGCGTCTCTCCGGTCTCGACGCGGTCACGATCGCCGAAAGTGTAGAGTTGCTCCACATAACCCAGCTTCTGCCCGGTCTGTCTTTCGACCCAGGCGCGCAGCCCTGCCTCCAGCGTTCGATGCTCGATTTCAAGAGGTCCGGACGGAAGCGCTTCGATCGGCTCCCGGCCGAGCCGAAGTGTCAACACCCGGGGCTCGTCGATCGTGGCGGCGATGATCACTGCGCTGAGGCCGATCGACAGTGATGCCCCGCGGTGGCTCTCGGAAACAATCGCTCCGGTACTCAAAGCGCCCGCGTCTCGTAAAACTCTCTCCATGCGTAGTGAACGCCCCTGGGCTGCACCAGGCGCATTCTAACAGATCTGTCGCGCGATATGCGCCGCTAGCGAACGCCGCAATTACGGCCCGGTAACGGTGGTAGCATCTCATCGTGGCGAAGCACTCCGGCGAGCAAACACGTTGTCGCGGCCGCGCGAGGACGATGCAGCCACGATCCACCGAGGTGACCTCCGCGACTGCTAAAAAGCTCCGGGCGACACGCCCCGGGCTCACCGCAGCCAGTCGAACCGGACATCGGGTGCGCTCAACAATTCGGGCATGCAGCGGCGGGCGATTTGCGAATGCTGGACCCCGGAAGCCTCGATGCGGTAGCGGCGCGCGAGGCTTGCGGCTGAACCCGGCTCGGCGATTGCCAGATGTCTGGCAACGAGCTCCGCCACACGGCGTGAAAACGGGCCGGTCTGCTGCTCTATATACACCACGCGAAGGGCGCCGGGCCGCCGGGGTTCGTGCCGCAGCCGCTCACCCAGCCATTCATCGATCACCTCCAGCCCCTGCATCGGGTCGCCGCCGGCCGGATCGCGGCCATAGAGCCCGTCGAATACGTAAACTTCGTCGGGCCGGCGGCGTGATCCCTCGATGACATCGACGGCCGGCATACCGCCCCCGGAATGTGCCGAGAGAATAAAGCGATCCGCCGTGCGGGTTCGTGGTCCGCCGGGCAAGGGTTCAGCTATGACGTCAGCGAGACGGCGCACACTATACTCGATCAGCCGGTCTACGCCGCCGCGGAGCA
>JAFMSA010000836.1 GCA_017353855.1 Alphaproteobacteria bacterium | reverse complement strand
CGGTACAACCGCAGGTGATGACGACATCTTCAGGTGACCAGCCCTGACCCCAGCGCAGCGCGCGCCGGCAGATTTCGTGCCGTAGCGCCGCATCCCCCCTGGGCGCGGTGTAGATATTGTAGTCGAGTCCCTTGACCCGCGCCGCGCGCGCCAGGAAGCGGTCGAGCTGTCCAGCAGCCAATAATTCCGGGCTTGGCACTGCGCAGCCCAACGGCACCAGGCGCGGATCGGACGCGTATTCGACCAGGTTCAGCACGGTCGCGGAGATCGCGACGATGATCGGCGTCCGCGGCGGCTGCGACAGCGCCGGCGGTTCAAGCACAGCACTCGGCCGGCGCGCGACGTAATAGCCTGAACGCGGCCGCGCTTCGAGAATGCCGCGGTCTTCGAGCAGTTGATAGGCCTTGAGTGCGGTTGAGAGGCTGGCTCGCCGGTCCCTGCTCAGCCGCCGCAACGACGGCGCGCGCGACCCCGGCCGCAGTGCTCCCTTCTCGACGAGCCCCGCGACAAACCCCGCGAGTTCCTCATAGCGGTGGGCCCTGTTGCTCTGCGCGTCGGTCAAATCTGTATCGCTCACAAATCTCAATTTCTGTATCTGTAATCTACTCTCTACATCCGCCAAGCTCAGCGCGCAATCGACGGAGCACCGGATGAACCGCTTTCCGGAAAACGACATCATCGAACTGGTTGGAGCGCCGCCGCGCTATGATTTAGGCGAAAGTACCGGACCGGACCTCAGGCTCGCGGACCTTCTCGACGGCGAGGCGCTCGGCGGCCTGCCGCTCGGCTATGGGTCGGCGGCGGGTGATCCGGAACTGTGCGCCGCGATCGCCGCAGACCACGGCGCGGCACCCGACGATGTGGTCGTGACGGCCGGCGGCATGCACGCCTTATTTCTCCTGGCATTTGTGCTCTGCAAACGCGGCGACGAGGCGGTGATCGTCACCCCGTGCTTTCCGCTGGCTCGCAATGCATTGGCGGCCGTTGGCGCGGACCTTCGGGTGCTACGCCTTTCGTTCGACCAGGGCTACCGGCTCGATCCTTACGACCTCCGCGCGGCGCTCTCGCCGCGGACCAGGCTCATCAGCCTGGCCTCGCCGCAGAATCCTTCCGGGGTTGCGATTTCGCACGCGGCACTGCGCGAGAGCGTGCAGCTGATGCAAGAAATCTGCCCCGACGCTTATCTGCTAGTGGATGAGACCTATCGCGCGGCGGCTTACGCGGATGAGCTGATCGCCGAGACCGCCCTCGCGCTCAGCCCAAAGGTGGTATCGGTCGCCTCGCTTTCCAAATGCCACGGCGCACCGGGGCTGAGGATCGGCTGGGCGATCACCGCCGACGCCGCGCTGCGGCGGCAGATGGTGGTGGCCAAGTTCAACACTATAGTTTCCTGCCCGCGGGTTGATGAGGCGTTGGCGCTCAAGCTCTTCGAGCGGCGCGCGCCCATCCTTGCTGAGCGCCGCGTGCTGCTCGATGAGGGATTGCAGCGAACCGCCGCCTGGGTGCGCACGAACAGCGACTATGTCGAATGGGTACGGCCCGACGCGGGCGCGATCTGCTGCGTCCGCCTGAGGAGAGCGCTTTTCGATGACGAGGGCGTCAACCGGTTTCACCAGACGGCGGCGGCGAAGGGCGCCAGGGTGGCGAAGGGCGACTGGTTTGGCGAGGAAGCCAGGGTGCTAAGGGTGGGTTTCGGCCTCCCCTCGATCGCCGAACTTGGCGACGCACTGGAGGCGCTCACCGAGGCCTTGAAAGAGACCGCAACGGCCGGAGGGAGGCTCTGATGCGCCGACGCTTTGTCACGCTCGATGTGTTCACCGGCCGGCGCTTTGCCGGCAATCCGCTTGCCGTCGTGCTGGACGCCGAAGGGCTCGACGGCGAGGCCATGCAAGCGATCGCCCGCGAGTTCAACCTCGCCGAGACCGTCTTTGTCCTGCCGCCGGAGGATTCAGCGCATCGGGCGCGCCTGCGCATCTTCACCCCGGCCGTCGAGATGCCCTTTGCCGGACATCCGACGGTCGGAACCGCCGTGCTTCTGAACCGCATCGACGGCGGCGGCACGCGCGAGTTCGTGCTCGAAGAGGGCATCGGGCCAATTCCCTGCACGACGGCATCGCTCAATGACGAA
>JAFMSA010000835.1:609-2138 GCA_017353855.1 Alphaproteobacteria bacterium | reverse complement strand
CCGAGGATGGCATCGCGGTGGCCTACAGCAGCCTGACGCGCCGGATCCGCCAGGCGGAGCTGCGCCAACCACCGCGGCGTGCCGGCGAATACCACTTCGGATCAGGCGCCGAGATGCAGCACGATACCTCGCCGCATCGCGTGACGATCGCCGGGCGCACCATCACGGCGCAATGCGCCGCGTTGGTGCTGGCCGCCTCGCGCCGGCTGTTCATGCAGTATTACCCGCGGTTCACCCGCTTTGAAGCCAAGCACTTCCTGCTCGAGGCGGCGCGTTTTATGGACGGGACCTGTCCGCTCTGCATCATCGACAATACCAGTGTCATCCTGGCGGCCGGTGCCGGCGCCGATGCGATCGTCGCGCCGGAGATGGTGGCATTTGCCCGTACGCTCGGGTTCGGCTTCCGCGCCCATCGGGTCGGTGATTCCAATCGGAAAGGCCGGATCGAGCGCCCGTTTTCCTACATCGAGCGGAACTTCCTGCCGGGGCGCCAGTTCCGAGACTTCGCCGATCTTAACCAGCAGGCACTCGCCTGGTGCCGGGAGGTGGCCAACCACAAGCCTAAGCGGGTTCTGGGAATGTCGCCCGAAGCGGCCTACCTGATCGAGAAGCCGCATCTGCAAGCCTTACCGGCGGTGTTGCCCCCGGTTTACGAGCCGCTGGAGCGCGTCGTCGATTTGCTCGGCTACGTCTCGGTCGAGACCAACCGCTATTCGGTCCCGGAGCGTCTGGTCGGCAAACCGGTGACTGTCCACAAATATCTCGCCGAGATCCAGATCTGGCAGCGTGGCGTGCTGATTGCCACGCATGCGCGTCGCCTCGGCGAACGCGACAGCCGGCATACCCTGGCGGGACATCACCCCCCGCACCGGAGCGGAAAACCGGGCCCGACGCCGGAGGAGATGCTGCTGCGCGACGATCATCCCTCACTCGCCCGCTATGCCGCCGCCCTCAAGCAACACGGTCGCGGCCTGCGGGCCCTGCGTCGCCTGCTCGAGATGAAACGCAGCTATCCGGCCGAACCATTCCTGGCGGCGATCGAGCAGGCGCTGCGCTACGGGCTGTTCGATCTCGGGCGGGTCGAGTGCCTCATCCTGAAATACGTTGCCGGCGACTTCTTCCGTCTGCCTGAGCCGAACGACGAGGATGCTTGATCAGCTGCGCGCCCTTATCGTCCAGCTCCGCTTCCACGGCATGGAAGCAGCGCTCGATGCCGAAATCGCCCGGGCCGAGCGCGACGGCGTGCCGGCCGTCGAATTCCTCTATCGCATACTAAGCGAGGAGGCCGCATCCAAGCGGCAACGCAGTCTCGCCTATCGGCTCGCGCAGGCACAAATGCCGTGGGATTGGAGCCTGGAAAGCTTCCCGTTCGACCATCAGCCGGGTGTCGACAAGGGGCAGATCCACACCCTCGCCGGCTTGGGATTTTTGCGCCGCAACGACAACGTGCTGCTGATCGGACCGCCGGGCACCGGCAAAACAGGAATTGCTCTGGCTCTGCTGCGGCAAGCCTGTGTCAATGGCTACCG
>JAFMSA010000835.1:0-599 GCA_017353855.1 Alphaproteobacteria bacterium | reverse complement strand
ACCGCGGGCGGTTCTACAACGCCCAGACGCTGCTCGACGAACTCTACGCCTCGCTCGCCGATCGATCGTCGCTGCAACTGCTGCGACGCCTGTGCCGGTTCCAGCCGCTGCTCATTGACGAGCTGTCATATCTGACGCTGAAGCCCGAACAGACCGACATGTTCTTCCGCCTGATCGATCAGCGTTACAGCCGCACCTCCACGATTATCACCAGTAACCTCGATCTGCCGCAGTGGTACGACCTGTTCCACAGGAAGCCGCTGGTCGACGCGTTGCTTGATCGGTTGCAGCATCACTGCGTCACGATCCGCATCAGCGGTCCGTCACTGCGTAGTCCAATCCCGGCCGCTCCCACACCACCCCGCACCGGGCTGACCGGGCGGCCTTCCGATGTCGATGAGGGCTCCAAGCGCAAACCACGCCCGTCGAAATAGACAGCGCGGCACATCGAGGAAGCCGACCCCCCGGCTTCGCTGCACCGCCCCGCGGTTGCTCAAGCGATCAGGAGAATCTCCTGGTCCGCCGGAGTGCGCACCAACTCACCCGCCAAGCTCCCCGCCGACGTGCGAGGGAGTGCCACGGTGCTCGGAGCGGTCAAG